>JAESSU010000454.1 GCA_016763955.1 Phycisphaeraceae bacterium
AATGAAAACGGATGCTGGCGAGTAAACTTGTCGCCGATGCAAGCCAATACCACACCTCAACAAATGGTCATCACCGGCCCTAAAAACACGATCCAAATCAAAGACGTTCTCATCGGCGAAGTCTGGCTATGTTCAGGCCAATCGAACATGGAATTTTCCGTCAAAAACACCGCCTCAGCCAAAGAAGCTCTCAAGGATGCGACCAAACGGCAAACCCTTCGCATCTTTATCGTCACCCGTACCCCAGCAGGGCTCCCCAAATCTCATGTCAACGGGATATGGCATATGAGCAATCCCGGGAGAACGCGATGGGTTTCAGCTGTCGCTTATTTTTTTGGCAGAGAACTCGTCGATAACCTAGACGTGCCCGTAGGCCTCCTGCAAAGCGCATGGGGAGGGACAGCAATCCAATCTTGGACCTCAGCGGCTGGCTTTGAATCCGAACCCTTATTAAAAAAAGAAACACAATGGATTCACGACCAACAAGCAAGCTACAACATCCTCAAAAATCAAGCGGTTCCCTTGATCACAAAATGGCTTCCAAAGGCACAAGCTGCCTTGGCACAAAACCAATCAATTCCCGAATTGCCGACTTGGCCTGAGCATCCAATTGCAAAGTCCCATGGCAACCCCACCTCACTATACAACGCCATGATCGCTCCACTAATTCCCTATGCAATACGCGGCACGGTTTGGTATCAAGGTGAAGCCAATCAACCAGAAGGGACCTTTTACGAAACACGACTCAAAGCACTGATTCATAGTTGGCGTGATGCGTGGAGCCAACCCAAGCTGCCTTTTGGCGTGGTTCAAATCGCCCCCTTTGGCGGTTACCGAAATGATAAACTCCCGCTGTTTTGGGAAGCGCAAACCAAAGCAGTCAAACAAACGCCACACACCGGCCTAGTCGTGACCACCGATCTGGGGAACCCTAAAAACATTCATCCAACACGCAAACTCCCCGTCGCTAAACGCCTTGCATTATGGGCAAGAGCAACAGTCTACGGTGAAAAAAATCTTGTCTACAGTGGGCCAGCCTATAAGTCTATGGAGATTCGGGGAAACAGCATTTCTCTGAGTTTCGATCATGTGGGTTCAGGCCTAACGTCACGCGACGGGAAACCGCTGACCCATTGGCTCATTGCAGGTAAAGATCAAAAATTCAGCCCCGCACAAGCAATATGCAACGGGAATCAAATTCTCGTGAGCTCCGACAAAGTCCCTTCACCCGTGGCAGTACGTTTTGCATGGGACAAATTAGCGAATCCAAACTTTATCAATAAAGAAGGCTTGCCCGCCCAACCCTTGCGGACCGATCAGTGGGACTGATTGACGCATACAACGTCATCCTTTTAAAACGCACCCCTGTTATCCCTATATATTGATTTCAAACGATTCAGGGCCGTAATAGTCGCTTTCTCCAAACACCTGATCCGTAAGGCCCCAAGACTTCAACGGCGGGCCATACATCTGCATTAAACGAATTTTCAGTCCAACTAGGAACTGTCGTTTCGGCGCAATGCCATGATGCATCTGAAATGATGGAGATCACTTCGCCATTAACCGTTGTTCCTGATAGTTCTGCAAGGAGACCGCAAGGCGCACTGCCTGAATCATTAGCAATGACAGCTAAGGTGTTTGTTCCCTCGTGCAATAACGATGTGACATTGTAGAGATCAGCCTGGCTCCAACCTATTCCTGTCTTGCCGACCTCTTTACCGTTGACATAACATATGTACTGATCATCAGCAGTGATGAGGAGATTCGCACTTTTAACCTTAGCTGACAATACGAAATCACGACGGAATAAAGCTTGAGAATAAGGGGTCTGGCTTTTCCCCGGATACCAAATCCAATTAGCCTTTCCTACATAAGGCACTAAAGCGTTGCGCTTTTTCATAATGACCAGATGAGCGGATTCACCACCAGGATCAGGTGCAGACGTTAGCCCAATCAAGGGCGCGGGCAGTTGTGCTGTCGTCGAATAGATATGAACCCCATAAGGTATAAACGTATCCGTAAACGTACCGTTGGTCACTGCCACGGTTCTGTTTTCAAATAAAACGTAAAGCAATGAATCAGGCAGGCTCGTGTGAAATACAGCTTCTACTTGGGAATCGCTTTCATTGGCAGAAATAATAAAATCATTTTGCTCACATACTTTGTGCATCAATGAAATGTTTTTACTGGAACAAGCTACTTTTCCTGCCTCACCAGATGGACTGGTTAAAACCGCAGACATATCACGAATCTCAGAAGTGGTACGGAATAATATCTTCCAAAATGATTCCCTTTTAATACTATGTGTGCCCCAATACATAAGCCCCTTGGCCCCGTGCAAAATAGCGTTATAGGCCATAAATCTGGATTGCTCGTAAGTGGGATAAAAGGCTGCAGCTGTATTACTATAAAGTTGCCCCCACGCGAAAGCTTGAAGGGTCATGATCACCGGTTTGCGATCGTTCACTGCTAATCGCATACGATCAGTATATTTGCCGACGCAGGAAATCGTTTTGTCGTCCAAGTCAGAATGCGATCCGCCTTGGGGCACCGGGTAAATATCCAGTCCAAAAAGATCCGATGCAGCTGCGAACTTTGAAACCGCTTGCGGCGTGTTTCGCGGTGCGGCATTGATATAAATCGGGTGATTCGGGTCTGCTCGGCGAAAATAATCATAGGCTGCCTGAATCGGCTCTAACGGATAACCACACCAGAGTGGTTCATCCACGGTTATGTAACCCAAGAATGCCCGGTGGTTAGCTGCTGTGGCAATGATTTTGTCTATGGTATCACGCCATACTTTTTGTTGGGTTTCATCCATCAACCCTTTACGATAGAGCTTGATGTTTGCCTTTATGGACGACCGCATATTGAATATCGGCTTGAGATTGTATTTGGCTGCTTGGTCTAGACTCTGCTGTAGGAAGATCGGATCGGGCGCTGTCAGGAATGTGTTGATGCCCGCTTGATTAAATTCATAAAGTTCTTTTGCATCATATCCGTTAGCACCATCGGAAATCCGCCATAGCCCAATGGGAAAAAACGGCTTGCCATCTGTCAAAATAACATTGTCCTCGCGCACGCGCACGGTGTGCTTTGCGGCAGGAACTTTAAGGATGGACAAAGTTTGTTGATACACACTGCTGCCATCGGCTACGATTGCCTGTGCTTGGAGTTGGTATTCGCCTTCTTTTAATTTATCAGCCGGGATGGAGAATGCCATCGAATCGTTTTTGACCTTGTAACTCTGACTAAAAACAGGTTCTTGATTCGCTAGCCCCAGTGTGATTTTTAGGTTGGTGACGGCAGGCGACATAATCTTAGCGTTGCCTTGAATCTCAGCGATAGGTGCGTCAGCATAGATCGTATTGCGGTAATGCGGTGTTTGAAGCGACAGCTCCAAGGCCGGTTGTACGGGGGGCGTTACTTTTGTCAAATTAAAATCATCGAAATAAGCTGTACCGGGGCCTTTAATATGACAGTGGATCACCATGCCTGCTGAGGGCGTGTCGGGTGCAAAAAATTCCAGCGTCCGCTCCTGCCAGGCCGCAAATGTATCCTGGAATGTCCGGCCACTAAGTTGCTGAATTTGCGTTTGAGGCAAGCCATTTTCCACAACCGGATCCCACGAAGCGAACACCATGAATTGCTGATAACCCGTGGTTTGGGTAGAACCTTCACCTGCCCGAACTTTATAGGTCAAACGATAATATTGCCCCGGCTCTGTGGCAATACCACTCTGAATCGCATGGGTGCGAAAGTTCGCGTTTTTTGTCGTGAGCTTCAGTGAATAATCACCTTCCGCAGCAACGCCCTTGCTCACGGTGACACCCGAGGCCATGACCCAGCTACGCGATTGGCTGCCACTGCTTTGAGAAAGCTCAAAGCCGGGATTTTTAATCAATGTTTTGGATGATACATTATCTACTTGTGGCGTATCGACAACAGAACTTTTCACTTCGGGTATAAGTGACACGTTATTGAAATAAGCTGCTCCCGGAGCTTTCATCTGTAATGCCAAATAACTCCCGTGCATATCAATGGGATACTCGAAAGCGATTGTTTTTTTCTCCCAATTCCCAGTTCCCTTATGCCAAGTAGCCC
>JAESSU010000455.1 GCA_016763955.1 Phycisphaeraceae bacterium
GGCAACTCCAACTGGCGCGGCCCCGTCTGGATGCCTATCAATTACCTGTTCATTGAAGCACTCTATAAATACCATCACTTCTATGGCAAGAGCTTCACCGTCGAATATCCCACCGGATCGGGAAACAAAGTGACACTCAAAGTAGTTGCAGATGAACTGACCAAACGACTCACCAAACTCTTTGTGCCAAACGAACAAAACATCCGCCCCTGCAACATCGGACTCAACACCCTCGCTGATCACAAACAGTTTCGTGACAAAGTATTCTTCCACGAATACTTCCACGCAGACACGGGTAAGGGCTTAGGCGCATCGCATCAAACGGGCTGGACGGCGCTGATTGCATTACTACTTCAGCAACAAGCAGACGACCCGGTGATCTCCTATGCGCACCATCATTCGTTTGAGCCTGCTGATGAGCCCCGAAAAAAATAATGACAAAAAAACCCCGCAAGTTCGAATGAGCGAACTTACAGGATTCTATTTGAAAACTAGCATTTCTATTGCTGCTAAACATCACGGATTGCATCTTGCGATGCCTCAGCGACACATTGTGTCGCAGCTATTGCCCGTAACGATGTCGAGCGTTATTCAAGACCAATTAGCTGCAATGAAGCACTCGCGTGCCATATTTAAACGTTGGCGAGTTTATTTGAGCCGTTTAGGGCGGCGATTTTGTAGGCTTCAGCGAGGGTCGGATAGTTAAAGACGTTGTGAATAAAATAATCCACCGTGCCTTCTAATGCCATGACCGCTTGGCCGATATGGATGAGTTCCGTAGCGCCCGTGCCTAGACAATGAACACCGACGATTTTGCGTGTTTCTTGATGGATGAGCAATTTGAGCATGCCAATGGCATCGCCTAGAAGTTGGCCGCGGGCGACTACTGAGTAGCGGGCAATACCTGCTTCGTAGGGGATACCTTCTTTGGTGAGTTGCTGTTCGGTTTTGCCGACCATGGAGAGTTCGGGGATTGTAAAGACACCAAAGGGGAACAGTTCGGGCATGGAATGAATGGGCTGATCGTAAGCATGACAGACGGCGATACGGCCTTGCTCCATGGCGGTTGAGGCAAGTGCGGGGAAGCCGATGATATCACCCACTGCATAGATGTGTTCGACGTTGGTTTGGTAGTTCTCGTTCACTTCCAAACGTTCACGGTCATCGAAACTCACGCCGACATTATCTAAACCCAGTTCGCCGCATATCCCTTGTCGGCCCACCGCATAAAGAAGCGTTTCTGCATTGAGATTTTTGCCTGATTCAAGTGTCGCTTGCACGAGGGTTCTGCCATCGCGTTCACTGGTGACGGTGACGATTTTTTCCACTTTTTCATTGAGTCTGAGCGTCACGCCTGTTTTGCGCATGTGGTACTGAAGTGATTCGGAGATTTCTGAATCGAGGAATCCGAGGACTTGGTTGCGGCCTTCAATTAAGGTGACGCGGACACCTAGTGCTGCCATGGTGCAGGCATATTCTGTGCCGATGACACCGCCGCCGACGACGATCATGGATTTGGGGATGGATTCGAGTTTGAGCAGGCCATCGGAGCAAAAGACAAATTGATTGTCGAATGGGATATTCGCCGGTCGCGCAGGCCGTGTACCCACCCCTAGGACAAACGTGTCTGCGGTGATCATTTCGTTATCAACCTCGCGTTCGATAACACAGAGATTGGGGCCTTCAAAGCGGGCTTTACCCCAGATCAATTCCACATTGTTACGATCAAATGCATCTTGAATGACATTCCATTCATTGCGGATGACGTTTTGACTCACTGCGGCAAGGTCTGCGATGGTGATGTCTCGTTTGAGTTTATTGTTTCGCCCATAGAGTCCGCGATTTTGGCTGCCTGTAAGGTGCATGACCGCTTCACGAAGCGCTTTGGAGGGGATGGTGCCTGTGTTGACCATTACGCCGCCGACAAAGGGGGACTTTTCGATGACGCAAACGGACTTGCCGAGTTTTGCTGCTTGAATAGCTGCACGTTGTCCTGCGGGGCCTGATCCAACAACTGCACAATCGTAATGCTTCATAGCGATTCCTTATTGGTTTACCAGATGATTCCGCAAGCGGGTGATCTGATCAATATCGGCAGGTGAGCTTTGGCGCGGTGAGTCATGTCCTGTTATACCCAAATGCGCGATTACTCGGACGTAGTGATTGCATAAGCCCTGTAATAACAAGGGATTTCAAAAATAAAAATGCCGGTAGTTTTTTTTTATTAAAACAAGACTGCGTTATCGGGCGGAGTATGGCAACTAGACCTCGAACTATTTTATGACGAGATTGCTTCGTCGATCCAGCCGCCGCCGATGCATTGGTCACCGAGATAGCAAACCACAGCCTGCCCGCAAGTCACTGCTTCAACGGGCTTATCAAAGGTGATGGCTAACTGACCGTCGCCGGTGACTTGAACGGTGGCTGGCTCGGGCGGTGAGTTGTATCGGATTTTGGCTTCACAGCGAATCGGCTGCTGGGGAGGATCGATGAGCCAATTGGTTTGAGAAGCTTTAAGGCCAATTGACATTAGATCGTCTTTAAGGCCCACGGTGATGGTGTTGGCGACGGGGTCTCGATGGGTGACATAAATGGGATAGCCCAAGGCAACTCCGACTTTACGACGTTGTCCAATGGTAAAGTGCTGATGTCCGGGATGTTCGCCCACTTGCTTGCCATCACGGTCTAAAATTTTGCCCACATGCACCGCATTCGGTGATTTTTCAGTCACCAACCGGGCGTAATCATTGTCAGGCACGAAACAGATTTCTTGGCTATCAGGCTTATTAAAGACGGGCAACTTATGTGCTTGGGCATAGGCTCGGACATCGGGCTTGACCATTTCACCAATGGGCAAAAGCATTTTACGCAGGCGATCAATTTTTGAACCAAACAAAACGTAACTCTGATCCTTGGACTGATCCACCCCTCGTAACAAACGCGGTGTCGGGCTAGCATGATCCACGCGAGCGTAATGCCCCGTGGCTACAAAATCCGCATCAATGGTTTGGGCATAGTTCAAGAGTTTGCCAAATTTAAGCCAGTCATTACAGCGGACACAGGGATTGGGCGTGCGTCCTGCATTGTATTCATCCACAAAATAATTGATGATTCGACCAAAGTCTGCTCGAAAATTTAGAACATAAAAAGGAATCTCAAGCATCGCAGCCACCAGACGCGCATCATCTGCATCATTGACTGAGCAGCAACCTTGCTTACCTTCACGAACCTTAGTCGGATCACAGGTATAGCCCTCTTCTACGGAGTCTTCACTGCCAAGGCGCATAAAACAGCCGACGACTTCGTGGCCCGCTTCTTTGAGCATGCAAGCAACGACGGAACTATCCACGCCGCCGCTCATTGCGACGAGAATTTTACTAGATCGAGTAGGTAACATCTTAATATTGTACAAGAGGGGTCAGAGGCTCGCGACTAAGACGAGTTCATAGGCAGGGAAAACGCATGTCCCCCTGCCTTGGCGAGCTAGGCTGCGATAGCCGATTTTGACCGATGGTCAACTGAAAAACCGTCAGCACAGTAATTTGCACGCCCTATTTTTGACCTGCAGTCAATCTCGTGTCGACACGACACGGCTCGCCAAGACAATTCGCAGGACATGCGTTTACCCTAAATTCATAGGCAAAGGCAAGAGCCATCAAAAAAGACTCCCGCACACACTGCTGACAACGTTTTTCGCTTCCGGGGGATGCCAGATGAAACGCAGGTCAGTTGGATCGTGTATATTAAGCAGATCAACTAATATTCTTGAATTTATCATCCAGGAGCAGAGTATGTTTCTATGTCGGCTCACCGCTGTCACTTTTGCCATCACCCTGATTGCAATCGTGCTTTCACCCACCGTCTCTGTGTTTGCTCAGCCCCAGGTAACGGACAATCAAGTCCAGTTGGTGGAAACCTTTGACTTACTGCCCAGTCAGTATCAAATGATTCTGGCCGTGCCGGACTTAAGAACCCTAAGCGACCGCGCGGCCCAGATCAATGACAAGCTTAAGCTCCAGATCACCGGCTTAACGGATCTACTGAATGAATTTAAACGTGCCATGGGGATGGATCGCGGTGTCGATAGCAAAGGCTCAATGTTCCTAGTTGTCGAAAATTTGGAAAGCCTCTTACCCCCCGACCCTTCGGACAAAGAAGAGCGTCCCGCACCTGCTCCGCGTTTTGTAGCTTTGATTCCCGTCTCCGACTACGCTGAATTTGCAGCCAACTTTGGCGGTTCTGCTGATGACCTGGTTGCAACTTTGACACTGCCTTCAAGTCAGAGGGCTTACAGCAAAATTCACAACGGTTATGCGATCATCAGCTCAAGCAAAAAGAGAGTCGAAGATTATACCCCGGGCCTAACCCGCCGGGCTTTAGCGCAACTCGTTAGCGACAGTGGCACACAGGTTCTTGTCCGTAGTGATATCAGTTTGATCCTCAAGCCTCAAGGCATGCCTGACTATGCCTACGAACATCTGGTGAACATTGTCAAGACGAGCCTGTCACCAGAAGATCAAGAAGAAGTCCCAGTCAACACCGATACGGATCAGAAGACCAATGGCCAAGTCATCGCCGATGTTTGTCACAACGCCCTACTCCGAGCGGTCAAAGACAGCGACCACATCGTCATCGGTTTTAGCAGTACCGATCAAGGCATGAACATCAACATGGCCATGACCTTCAAACCTAGCTCAAGCATGACTCGAATCTTTACAGGAGCTGCTGATCCAACAACGGTTCTTGACCGTCTACCTAACCGTGACTATCTCTATAGTTTTGCCACCCGTCTAGATCAAATTCAGTCGCGTAAGCTCATCGACAACCTCACCGCAGAACTCAATGCTAGTAGCGTGTGGTATGGCCCACTATTTAATGATGCCTCCCCACTACTTGAGCAGATTCAGGAAGTCGGCCATGTGTTCTATGCACCCCAGGGCCCTATCGGATTATCAACCCGTGTCATGAACATCGTCGTTATCTTGAAAGTCCCCGACGCTCAGAGTTTTGTCAGCAGCTTTGAACAGTTCCTAACTCAAGCCAACGGTAAAAGCTATCCCATGGGCCCCATGCTCAAAGATGAAACCGCAGAAACCGACAGTCGTCCACACGTAAGTGTCACCAGCCTGTTTGCCGCCAACGCGCTTTCCGATGACCGAGCAAAGATTGCCCAGTATCAGCTTCAGTACAACATGCCCATACGCGTGCAGGCCAAAATGAATAACCTCTCCCGCCGCATGATGATGCTTGGACTTAACAATCAAGAAGGCTATATCACCGCAGTCGATCAAAACACCGTTGTGTTAACCACTGCCACGGACGCACAGATCATCAAAGATACTTTGACACTGCTTAACAAAACAGACGCAGGCGGCCTAAGCCAAATCCCGTCATTAATAAAAGCCAACGCACTAGGTCTTAAAAATGCTTCAGGCCAATTCCATGGCAATGTGGTCAACACCCTGCAAGGGGCATACAAACTCATCGAACTCTTAATGGGTAAACAGGACCTTGACCCAGTCTTTCCCGCTGATCTAATGCCAATGTCAATCAGTTACAAGACCCTGAAAAACACCATCACAGCAAGGATTCATCTGCCTTTGGACACGATCACTTATCTGCGAGATGATGCAATGACGATCCTTGAACCCCTGTTTCCCAAGCCGGTAATCAACCCAAATGGTTTCGAGAACACCCCCAGCCAAAAACGACGCCAAGAACAACGCCCAGGAGCAGACATGGGCATGCCTGACGAGGGCATGTTCGACCCAACGATGATGGGCAACTAACGACACGCATCCTACAACTTGGCAAGTCAATTTCTAATTAACCATGTTCTATACCTCCCGCTACTGGCTTTATTTTGCCTTGGGCCTGTACCTGTTATCCCTAACAGGTGCAATGCTCACCTCACAACCCACTGCACCCACATCAGACCTGCTAAACACAAACAACACAAAAACGACACAGTCGCTAAAGCAAAAACAAGTCGTCGGCTTTAGCCTCAATGTGCATTACACCGATCAAATGCCCAAGTATTTTCGTGCAATCGATAATGTGGCTGACCTTGGATGCAACAGCCTGCAAATTCTCACACCAGCCTTTCAAACACACGGGGCATCCACTCAAATTTCAATCCCAAACAAACCCGGCAGAAGTCCGCAAAGTGATCAACTACTTAAACTCTTACGGTACGCACAAAAACGACATCTCAAAACATTGCTCATGCCCACCATTCTCTTTACCCAACCAAGAGGCAATGAATGGCGCGGGAAAATCTCACCCCAAGACTGGGACACTTGGTGGCAACAATACACAACCACCATGATCCACTTTGCCAAACTCGCGCAACAAGCCCGCGTCGATGTCTTCTGCGTCGGCTCAGAACTACTCACCACCGAACGACAAACCACGCGATGGACCCAACTCATCGCCAAAATCAGAAACGTCTACCACGGCCAACTCATCTACTCCACCAATTGGGATCACTACCATGTCCCAACCTTCTGGAACCAACTCGACTACATCGGCATCAGCGGCTAC
>JAESSU010000041.1 GCA_016763955.1 Phycisphaeraceae bacterium
GGCAGCGAACGATCTTGTTGCATGCAGTGAGTGTGGGTGAGACAAGTCTTATCCGCAGACTCATTGAAGAGTTGGTCTCACCCAAACTCACTGCATGCAACAAGATCGTTCGCTGCCCCGGAAGTTTGGCAAGTGTTTGGCCCTTGCCTAACCGCCCTGCCCAGTCGGTGCGCCACTTACCTGTCGCGAGCATCTTGTACCCCCACACAGGAGAAGAAACCGCTAGGCCAGTCATATATGCAATATCGAGGATCAAACCCATTGTCGAGCTATTGTACCGGGAAAAACGCTTATGAGCATGTCCAGAGGAATTGCCCACGCGTTTAAAGTATAATCTCCGGACTATGGCTACTGAAAATAAATTTTACGTGACAACTCCGATTTACTACGTCAACGACAAGCCCCATCTAGGGCATGTCTATACCACCATGGTGGCAGACGTGGTCGCACGCTATCACCGACTTGTGGGAGATCAAACATTCTTCCTCACCGGCGTTGATGAACACGCAACCAAAGTCTCCGACAAAGCAGCAGAAAATAATCTATCTCCCAAAGAATGGGCTGACCAAAATGCAGCAGCATTCAAAGCCGTGTTTGCCAAACTGGAGATGACCAATAACGACTTCGTTCGCACCAGCAGTGACATGCATAAACAAAAAGTCACCCAGTACGTCAGCGCACTGCTTAAAAGTGGTGATGTCTATGAAGGTGAATATGTCGGCTGGTATGACGCTGGACAAGAAGAGTACGTCCCAGAAGCCAAAGCCAAAGATTACGACTACAAGTCCCCAGTCAATGGCAAACCGCTCGTCAAAAAATCTGAAAAAAATTACTTCTTTAAACTCTCCGCCTATAGCGATCAACTTGTCGAATTTTTTGCCAAGCGTGATGAGGCAGGCAAACCCTTTGTCATGCCCCAAGCCCGTAAGAATGAAATCCTAAACCGCATCAAAGAAGCAATGGATGTGCCCATTAGTCGCACAGGCTCTAATGGCTGGGGGATTCCAGTCCCCGGCGATGACCAACAGACGATCTATGTCTGGATTGATGCCCTGTTTAATTACCTAACTTACATGGACACAGATCAAAGACGCCCCTTTTGGGAAACAGGCCCCGTGCATTTTATGGCCAAAGATATTCTCTGGTTCCATGCTGCAATCTGGCCGGCACTGCTGATGGCATTATCCAAATGTGATGGTTACCAATGGGTCTTTAGCGAAAATGTCCAGAAGAATCAGGTCGTCTACTCACATAGCTACTGGGTCAGCGCAACCGGCCAAAAGATGAGTAAATCATTAGGCAACTTCCTAGACCCAGCTGCCATTGACAACTACGTCGAAGAGTTCGGCCTTGATGCGCTGCGATATTTTTTAGCAACTCGCGGCCCGCTTGGAACCACCGACAGTGCGTTTAGCCCAGACCTCTTTGCAGATGTATACAACAGTGACCTAGCTAACACATTTGGCAACTCATGCAGCCGTGTCACGAACATGATCGACAAATATTTCGATGGCAAATGTCCGCAAGCAACCGCCAAAGTTCAAACAACTGCTGACTATAGCCATGCTGCCCAAGACGCAGTGGCCCAATATCTCAAATTCGCAGATGCACTAAACCTTTCCGGCGCAGCAGACACAGCATTGAGCTTAGTCCGCTCTGTAGATTCCTACATTGAAGAGACCGCCCCGTTTAAACGTGCCAAAGATCAAGCAAAAATGCCCCAAGTCGCAACCATTCTCTACAACTGTTTAGAATCACTGCGCATCGTCTCCGTGCTACTTTGGCCTTACATTCCCGATAAATGCGAAGAATTCTGGGGACGCATCAGCTTAGATCAGTACACACAATCGCTCAAAGAAAGTGATTCGGGCTTATTGGCCCAGTGGACTCAATGGGGCCAACTCCAAGCAGGTACGGACATCCAAAAAGGTGCTCCCCTGTTCCCACGTTATCAAGTCAAGTAAGCCCCCCCCGGAAATTAAAGACAGAGAAAAAATACCCCTTGGGTATGGTTTTGCCTACGCTTAGACCCCGCGTCATTGATCTTGTCCGGGGGGATTGCAATCCAGCTAAACCATGGGTGTCCCGTGGCGATCCCAGTCTTCGCTGCGCTTAGACATGGGCTTTATCCTGCTGACCAAAACACTTTACACACTAATTTTACAGTTCCCCAACAGTTAAAATCGAACTGACACAGCCTAACGTGCCAAGGCAGGCTCTACATGCGTTTACCCTGAATTCTCCGTTTATCTCTTGCGTTTGTCATATCAAACACTATACTATATTACAAACACGAGGCAAATTAACGATGTCTACTGAATTTCCTTTCAAGACCTATCATGTCCCGATTGTCGTCCGCACCTTACGGGTGTTGGAGTTTTTAGCTCAGCAGCCACAAGGTTGCGGCGCAACTGAGGTATCCAGTGCATTGGAGATACCCAAAAACACCGCATTTCGGATCCTAACCACACTAGCTGATCACGGCTATCTGAATCGTGATAACGAAGGCAAGACCTATCAACTAGAGCGAAAACTGTTAAATCTGGGCTATGCGGCAATGGGTGAAACAAGCTTGGTCGAGAAGTCCATTGATGTGATGCGTGACCTACGCGACCTCACAGGCCAAACTGCGTTCTTGGCGATAAGGCTTGAACACAACGGCGTGGTGATCGAACAGGTTCCGGGGCTGCATCCAGTAAAAGTCATGTTGCAAATTGGCCATCGTTTTCCAATGCACACCTCAGCACCGGGTAAAGCCTTGTTAGCTTTCATGCCCGAAATTGAGCAAGAAGCAATCGTGCAAGCCCTTGATTACACGATCTTCACCGACCGCACGATCAGTGATGCAAAGGCGATGCAACAGGAATTAGCATCCGTTAAACAGCTTGGCTACGCACTAGACCAAGCTGAGGAAGTAGAAGGCTTACATTGTGTTGGTGCGCCGATTTTAAACCACCGTGGACATGCCATCGCAGCGATCTGGGTTGGCGGTTTAGCGGCCATACTCCCAGAGACAGAATTTGAGCGTCTAGGCGCACAAGTTCAAGAAGCATCACTGCGTATTTCCCAACGCTTCGGATATGAACCCTTAAGCATGCCCTCCAATGCGAGCCAAACCGTATCGCAGGCATCTAGCAATTAATCAAAGTGCAAACTAGCAAAACCCTGTACTGCACATAAAGCATCAAAGGGCTCAACAAAACAAGAACCCATCTGGCCCACATACTGGGCCAAAAATCTATCAGTAACTGGAGAAGAAAATGCGGGAATATGACTTAAGTAAATGCGTTTGCGTGGTGACCGGAGCAGCTGGGGGCATTGGACTAGGGATTGCCCAAGCACTCGTCCAAGAAGGTGCAAAAGTCGCCATGATCGACATTCTCGAGGATAAAGTCTGCCAACAAGCACAGCTACTTAGTGCTTCAGGCGGTATCGCCAAGGGCTATGCGGTAGACATTACTGACCGAGATGCGGTCTTTGAAACATTCGCCAAAATCCGTGCGGACCTAGGCCCGATAGACACACTGGTCAACAATGCTGGCGTGGTCGATCAACGTCCATTTGAAGAAATCACCGGCGAGCAAATTGACCACATGATGAAGGTCAATGTCAATGGCACACTATTTTGCTGCCAAGCTGTAGCGCCTGACATGAAAAAAGCCAAGGCTGGACACATCATCAATTTTTCCTCAAAATCAGGCAAAACAGGCTCCGCGTCAATGGCTCATTACTCGGCTGCCAAGGGCGCAATCATTGCCCTAACGCACTCACTGGCATTTGAATTAGCGCCCGACAATGTCACCGTCAACTGCATCTGCCCGGGCATTACTGAAGCCACCGGCGTTTGGAGCCACGTCAGTGAAGCCTATACCAAGAACATGAATCTCGAAATAGACAAAGTGCGAGAAACCTTTGCAGCCAAGGTACCCTTGCAACGGCTTACGCGCATCCAAGATGTGGTCAACTTCGTGTTATTCCTAGCCACACGTGCAGACTACTGCACGGGACAGGCCTTTAACATCACCGGCGGCCGCGAGGTTCATTGATTTTTAAAAAGAAAGACGAGTTATGACAGTACCAGTACAAGCGATTGAACGTTATTTAGATCACGCAGTGCTCAAGCCCCAGATGTCTCGAGAAGAAGCTATTGAGCAAATGCAAATCGGCATCGACTTCAACGTCCGAACAATCTGCGTACGACCCGCAGATATCCCCCTAGCCGTGACTTTGTGCAAGAACACTCAAACCCAAGTTTCCTGTGTGTTGGCATTTCCACACGGCGCTTCACTAAGCGCAAGCAAAGCCGACGAAGCAAAACGTTATGTTGATCTAGGCGTATCTGAAATCGACATGGTCGTTAACTATGGCCTAATCCGTAGCGGACTCTGGGACGAAGTAGAAGCTGACATTCGCGCGGTCACTGACGTTGCACGCCCCGCAGACGTGAAAGTTAAAACCATCTTTGAAACCACTGCTCTGACCTTACAACAGGTCGCACGCGCAACCGAATCAGCCATTGCTGCCCAAGCTAACTTCGTTAAGACATCAACGGGTTTTGGCAGTGGCGGCGCGACACAAGAGGCAGTCAAAGTCATGCTCGACACCGCAGCAGGACGCATTGAGGTTAAACCCTCAGGCGGGATTCGTGACCGTCAGCGTGCAGAGATGTTCATTGCCATGGGCGCAACTCGGCTAGGCATCGGTTCAACCTCGACATCGGTTATCTGCCAATCCCAGGGCGCATCAAACACGGGGGACACATACTAATGTCCACGGGTCAAAAAATAGTTTTCTATGCACCTAAGGATATTCGCGTCGAACCTACGCTACCAACTCCCGAGCCTTCTATGGGTGAAGTTTTGGTTCGCGTTGAAGCTTGCGCGATTTGCGGGTCGGATGTAAAAACGTATCTCAATGGCAATCCGCGCATCACACCGCCACGCACCATGGGACACGAATTTTGTGGCATGGCCCAAGCAGTCGGAACGGGCGTTGCCTCATACAAAATCGGCCAGCGTGTCACAATGGCAACCACCATGGGATGCGGCAATTGCCCACCATGCTTAGCATGGTAAGACCAATATCTGTTCTGACTTGCAGGCGATTGAATTCCATTATGACGGAGCGATGGCACCTTGGGTACTGATTCCCAAGCGAGGCGTTGGGGGCGGGAACTTAGTTGATGTCGGTGATTTGGAACCCTCGTTAGCCGCCTTATCTGAACCCACATCATGCGTGGTCAATAGCCTATCTAGACTAGAAGGCCGCAATGCTCAGACGATGCTAGTCATCGGTCTTGGTCCACTAGGATTAATTCATGGGCTGATGGCTCAGGACTTGGGGATTCAAACTGTCGTGGGTGTCGCACGTCCGGGCCTAAGATTTGAGACTGCTCAAACATTTGGACTCGATGCGGTGGTCACACCAGACCAAATCCCAGATGCCATCACACGTTTCACTGATGGCCAAGGTTTTGATGTCGTTGTCGTGACTGCGCCCAGCTCACAAATGCAATCCGCCGCGCCAGCCTATGCTGCAAGATCAGGTGCGATTTCACTGTTTGCAGGCCTACCTGTAGGTCACGAAATGATCACGCTAAACAGCCGCACGGTACATTACGGTGAACAGATCGTTTACGGGGCATCAGACTCGACTGTTGCACATGTTCGACGTGCTGTTGACTGGTTAAAAACCAATGAGCTTGTACTAGACAAACTCGTGACCCACCGTTTCCCACTCGCTGGTTTTCATGATGCGATGGACGCTGTGATAGGACGCAAGGCTGTCAAAGCCGTGTTGTTAGCAGAGGGACTATCATGAAAACCTGCTTAGCAATTGGCGATTTGTTTGTCCCCCAAGCAGCGATGCGTCAAGGACTCGCTCCCCTAGAAGCCCAAGGCTATAAGATCAAGACAACGACCTTCGATGTCAGGGACTACGATGCGTTACAAGCCTCCTGTCTTGAAATTGAAAAACAGGGGCCCGACAGTATCACACTCAATGCGAGTCTGCGAAAAATGATGCTTGATGCAGACCTAATTGTCGTGCATTTTTGTCCGGTGGGACGCTCTATTATCGAAGCATCTTCAAAGCTAAAATGATTGGCACCTGTCGTACGGGCATGACCAATATCGACTCGGATGCTGCGTCAGAAAAAACCTCCCCGTCATCAACGCCCGGGGTCGGCTAGCTGATGCAGTGGCTGACTTCACCGTCGGCTTGATGATTTGTGAAGTGCGCAACATCGCCCGTGGTCACGAAGCATTACGTCAAGGAAAATGGCGGCGTGATTATCACAACCTCGGACACATTCCCGATCTGCCTGGCTACACGGTCGGTCTGATCGGCCTGGGCGCGATCGGCCAGGCTGTCGCTAAACGCCTCGCTGGATTTAGCATGAAACTAATCGCAGCAGACCCCTATGTCCCAGATGCGATTTTGACTAAGTTAAATGTCCA
>JAESSU010000456.1 GCA_016763955.1 Phycisphaeraceae bacterium
ACTAAACCATGGCTCGTCGATGGCATACGGCGGATGCGGATAACTCAATGGTAAATACAAGCAAAACGGTTTGTCACCTTTGTAATTACGAATCATCTCCAAGGCACCGTCTACTAGAGCCCAGTCGTCATCAGCATTACGATCATAGCCGGGCGTGTGATCTAGCTTGCCAACGAAGAACGAATAGTATGTGTCGCTATCCATACTGCCACGGCGTCGATCCATTGTATCGATCGTATGTTTTGCTCCCGGAGATTCGGCGGGTTCATACTTTACAGTGCAATAATCATCAAACCCATCTTGGGCGGGGACAAGATCGTTTTTGCCTCCCCACCAAACATAGTACCCATTGTCCTTGAGTGTTTTTAAGAGTACCGGTTCGTCCTTGTGCATCATATGTAGCATCGTTGGGTGACCGCGGGTATGGGGATACCATCCACTCATAAACGAACAACGGCTTGCGGTACATATCGGGCTTTGACAAAAAGCATTGCGAAATGACACGCCGTCTTCTGTAGCAAAACGATCTAGGTTCGGTGTGACTGCAGCTGGATTGCCCATGTGAGCAAGCACATCTCCACGATACTGATCTGGGTTAAAAATAACGATATTGGGCTTACGATTAACATCTGTACTCATGACTGAAAAACCTTAAAAATGATTGAAACGAGTCTATTAAATAGGGCCTATAGATAATCTGACAAAAAAGGGCATCTTTCGTCCGCCAAAGTATGCACGGATGTTGTCATGCTTATGAAACGCTAAGCCGTGACCCTGAGCGATTTGTTTGCCGTCGAGATACAAGCGTCGCTCTGGTTTTATTGAATGTCACAACCACTTGACCCCCTTGCCCGACCGGTAAGGGTTGGGTGATCGGGCAAAATGCTATGGTTTGTTTTATTGAGATTAAAAACGGTCATTAGTCACCGCCTATTCGCAAATTGGTGAAGGTGGCATTTAAGCCGCGCGTGCCGACACGCCATGGGCCGACCCATTTTTGGATGGTATCTGTTGTCATGGGGCTTTCAACTTGTTGGCCGTTGATACGAAGGACTTGTTTTTTGCCATCGTTATAGGCAATGACGTGATACCAATGGTCTACTTTAATCGGAATATCAAAAGCAGTCAGATCGTGTAGGTCATGGTCGCCGGTGATTAAAAATCGCAATGCATTAAAACGTGAGTTGTAACGCAATTCGATGGAACGCCCGATTTTGCCTCGTGGTGTTTTAGCGATGAAAAGATGTTGCTCGCTATTTTTGACAAGGTGTGGAATTTGACCACACATTCTAAATACACACGATTTTTAAAGTATAATTTTTTTGATTTGATATCCATGCTACTGTCGGGGTTAAAACGCAATCCCTTACGGGTGGATGTTACGTCTGTTTGTTTTGTGACTATTTTGGGCAAGTCAGAACCAGGGCCTGCATAATCAAAATAAATAGGGACTACCCTTTGGGCTTGCTCTATGGGCTGGGGTTGCGGTGGCGAATCGAATGTTAAAGTGAAAGTAAGGGGCAGCTTTTGAACAAAAGGTTTTAAGTCGGTGAAAGTTAAAGCCAGTTGTGTGGCTTGTGAAAAATCAGTTGTGTCTTGATTAGGTGTGACGGCAATGGGCAGTGTAATGGACTGATCTCCGGGGGCGATCATGACATCCAATTGTTTGGACCATGATTTGCCGAATAATAAGCCTGCGATTTGGATTTGGCTTTTAAGTATGTTGTTTCCTATATGGCGTACCTCAAGTTGGATTGCCAAAGAGGAAGGCAATTCATCTTGGAACATATAACGCAATTGGGTCTTGTTGGTTTGTGCCCATGATGCACGAATTTGAATAGGGTTCGCTTGAGCTAAGACTGGTTGGCCGGGCCTTAGCTCAATGTGCGGTATATATGTGCCGGGGCCGACTTCAAAGGGTGGGATTTTTAGTAGCAGGCCATTGTTAACTTCAAGTAGGGGCAAAGCTTTTTCTGTCTGTGCATCTGTCTTGGCAAATGCAGCGAGGTGTTGTGAAGGGTTCGTTGGGATAAATAGCTCGACATCCTCTTGAGCCAGTGGTGCGTAAATTTGTTCTTTGCCATCGTCACCAATTTTTACGACTAGCAATTGGGGCGTGAGAAGTTGCACACCATTGAATTGGCTATACCAGCCCGCGACGACCTTTCCATCTTTAGAACGGAAGTGAAAGCCATCCACAATAAGCGTGTGCGTTTGACCCTCTTGGGTGATGGTGTGAGGTTGTTTTGAGAAATTAGCGACAACTGTATTGCCCTGATAATCTGCACGTTCAATACCATTTTCTTGGCGTGTAAAATTGTCTAGACGTTTACCCCACATTTGTTTTTGAACGGTTTGTCCAAGTAGGCCAAGGGTTCGGAGCCATCGCCACGTTTTTGACGTGATGACTTTGCGTGGTAGGCCGTATTTAAGTTGTAGGCCATAGAGAAAAGTGTAGGTTAGTTTACGTGGCGTATCAGGTACCTGACTAAAGCCAAGATTGTGAGGCAAGGTCATCGCGTGTTGATGCGTAAAGTAGGTTTGCATTTCTTTACGAAAGCCTACAAATTTTCCGCGTAAGCCATCGTATAAAAACTTGGAATGGGTTGGGTTATCCGGATTCCATCCCGGAGAATAAAAGAATCCTGCTTGATAGGGTAAAAGCCATGATCCCCCATCTTCGCTAAACATTGGAAGTTCTTTGTTATGCCATGCCATCAGATTTTTGATTTGGTCATATAGCAGGTCCGGCCCGGGCCCGTCTGGATGAAAGTCATAGCGGTTACCAAAAGGTGCCATCGCGCCAAGAACATTGGTAAAGTCCATATCTGCTCCGAGATCTTTCCACTGGTCTAAAAACTGGCGAAGATATTGGTTGGCACGTTTAGATGAGGGGGAAGTGAGGATGCCCGTGCGGCCCCATTTGGCGGTACGAGGCAGGCCGTTAACACGTTGGATCGCCATGTCGTTTAGCTTGCCATCTTGATCGACATCACTATTTCTAACCCAGTAAAAGAAGCTGTTACGTGGGAGAAACAAGCTGCCTGATTCATGGGCCGCCTCAATTAAGTGAGCTAAGTCTTGCATACTTCCGCCGCGCGTTGGGTTGGGCGGGAAGTAATTAGGGAATGAGTCAAAGGTGCCCCCGCCCGGTGCGACGTGCATGTAGTCGGGGGTATGAATAACAAAGTGCCCTGGTAGTTGCGTGACTATTTTAGCTAGATCGGCAAACCGTCCTCTAACGGGCAGGTGTACCGCTGATGCCATGGTGTCACGAATCGCTTGAGGCATTTTTTCTGCAAGGGTTGGCATGTCAGGGAAATTGCGAGTCAGATATTCATCAGCATATTGGCGAATGCTCGAATACCGCCCAATGCTTTGCATGACGCTTTCTACGGATTCGCCAGTCTTGCGATAAATGACGGTGCCGCTACGAAAGACAATCGTGCGTGGTTGCTTGGGGACTTCACATAGACTGGTTTCGGTCGCGAGCCAAGGTTTGGGCTTTTGATGTTGCACACGGTAGAACCCAAGAAGATTCGTAGAGCCTTTGATCAACGCGCCATCCCATGACGAATTACACATCCAAAACGGGTATCTACCTTTTAGCTCGGTATATTCAACACCTGTTCCTGAATGTGGGACAAGTATTGTTTGCTCGGGCTTATAGGTGAGTTGCCAGTTTAGGGGTACATTCACATGGCTAAGCGGATCAGCTCCCTTATTGGTCACCGTTGCCTGCATGTCGAGTCGATGGTCTGCAAAGATATAACGCAAGGACACATCAACTAGCGGATGCTCATAGTTGAGTATTAATTCATGCTTTTGGGAATCCCAATGATGTGAAACCATTTTTGCATCACGGCTGGTAATGCGATTTAAACTATCACGCCAAACATCAAACCAGTAGTATCTTTTGTTTGCTGGATGCAGGGGAGTGTCGTTGCGTTTGCGATTGACTTCATCGAGCACACGTACTTCCCATAGGGCACTTGTCTCCGTGCCAAGGATATGTGTTTCCATACCTTGGATTTTTAGAGAGACCAAATTCCGGCCATCGGAAGTGATCGCTAATTCCACGCCTTGGTCAGTAACAAGTATGGGCTTTGCCTGTACAACCGAAGGACAAACAGACATCACTAAAGCCATCAACATAATCGTGCGAATCACCATCTTCATACTTACTACTTTCAAGTATTTATTTTGCCAGTTGGCAATGGGTTTTAAAATGGAACAACTGTTACTTATTTTTAACAAGAAACAACCTATGAACACTGCGACAAACAGCATCTTCTAAAAAGATTTATTTAATCCGGGAATTAGATTTTTAATGAAAAATTAAATGTTTTTTTGGGGGATGTTATTTGCGACCCCACCAAGCATAATCAGCGGTGAAAGCCCCTGGAGATAGCAAGCCGTCTCCTTTTTTACGGGCGTTGGCATGTCCATCAAGCCAGAGTGCATTGGCACTTTGTTGATGAATGTAATTGACTGTTACATCTGGAGCAAACACCCTGCCTGGCCTAACATAGGAGAACCATGTTGCTTCGGGGGTCGCTGCTGCGGGCTTAATGTTATCCACTAGAAAAAGGGTTTCCCCTGGGCGGATCATGTCTGCAGTTTTGATAAATTTGTGTGTTGCACCCGCTTCAATTCCCAGATATGCATAATTATGGCCATATCCGAATCGCGTCGGTGTTTCAGGACAGATCCCGATTTCTAGACGATGGATGGTGGCTGCTGTGTAACCGCCAGTGAATGGATTATTGTTTGTGGGAGTTAGGTTGGTTGTATATACCTGTAATTTAAATAGCCATGTCCCCGTTGAAGAGAGACCATCTTGGCCATTGACATAAAGGGGGACGATATAATCATGGTGATCCATTGAATAAATGGATCCCAAAACACCCCATTGTTTGAGATTGACTTGGCAACGAACTCGATTGGCACTCTTGCGAGCTGATGCCAACGCAGGTAGCAAGATAGCAATCAATAGACTAATGATCGAAATCACGACCAACAGCTCAATGAGTGTGAAGCCTTG
>JAESSU010000457.1 GCA_016763955.1 Phycisphaeraceae bacterium
TAAACCCAGACGTGAACCGACCCCCGGCAAACGCTTGGGTTCCAAAGGCCCTAAAGAGATTCACCAGCGGTCTATGAATACCAAACGTCTTAAATCCAAAGGCAGTTTTAATCAGTCGAAAAAATCTAATCACAGAAAAGGTCGCGGGGGTCGATAGTCTGTTTTATATACCCCTCGTCAATGCCTTGTCCTGTTGCTTGTGTCCGTGGCATCTTGTTTTAGGACCCCAAAGGTTTTCGGCGAATTTAGCGAAGACAAAATGATATCCAATGGATATCAATGGCAATTTATTACGCGCGTTGAACCTAACTTTTAATACAATTTTTAATCATGCTTCACACCCTTGCCGCTTACGTTCATGATATTGATCCCTATGCCATTATGCTTTGGGAAGACGGTCCCATTCGCTGGTACGGTTTGTCGTACCTGCTGGGATTTTTCCTTGCCTATCTCCAACTTAAGCGTGTCGTAAAAGTCGGTCATACATCCTTACAGCCCAAGGAACCTGCGGACTTCGTGATGGTGCCCGCCATTGGTTTGGTGTTAGGTGGCCGGCTGGGGTATGTGCTTTTTTATAAGCCCGCAATGCTTTGGACCTTCACATCCTCAGCACCTTTTTGGGATGTTTTAGCGATCAATAAAGGCGGGATGGCCTCACATGGGGGCATCATCGGCCTGATCCTTGCATGCTGTTATTACAGCTACAAACGCAAACACAATTTTTCACACTTACTTGATCTTTGTGCAATGACTGCACCCATTGGTGTCTTCTTTGGTCGTCTTGCTAATTTTGTCAATGGTGAACTTTACGGCAGACCCTGTCATCCAGACTATTTCTTTGCAGTTAAATTCCCGCAAGAAATGGAAACATGGGACACTGCCTTACTCACAGAAGTTGCCAGCCAATTTCCTGCACCCCCACAAGTGATGGCGCAGGGTCTTTATTACTATGTGCATTGGTTTGTCGGACAAGTGCAGGCACATAATGCTCAAGCATTAACCATCGCAACCAACTGGGTGACACCGCGACATCCGTCTCAAATTTATCAAGCATTACTTGAAGGGCTAGCGCTTTGGCTCATTTTGGTATTGATTGGGTACAAGCCCCGTAAACCGTTGGTCATTGCTGGCTGGTTTTGCACGTTGTATGCAATCTTCCGGGTGATCGCAGAATTTTTCCGTGAGCCGGATTTAGGCATTGGCTTGCAACTTGGACTCTCGCGCGGCCAGTGGTTGAGCTTTGTCCTTTTTGCTTTTGGTGTGGGCATGGTGATCTTTGCAGTTCGTCGCAAAGCTCAGCCAATGGGCGGTTGGCTTAAATAGAATCCAAAATCAGCAACAGGTCTTGCTGCTAGTGCATCCTTGCAGCTATTTTGTATTGGATCACGATCAACATCGCTACAGGAAATAGCTGCGACACTTCCGGGGGCGTGTCGCTGATGCATCGCAAGATGCAATCCGTAACGTTTTAGCTGCAATGGTGCACTAGAGCGTTATGCAAAATGCTCTAGGTGAGTTCAATCCTTGGATCCACCCACGCATAGGCTATATCCACCAGCAGGTTCATGAGTACCAGTAACGTTGAAAAGACTAGCACCACGCCAAGGATCAAAAATTGATCTTTGTTGCGAACTGCCTGGACGAAGTGTTCACCAAGTCCCGGGAGATTGAAAACTTTTTCGACGACGAATGAGCCGGTCATCGTTGCAGCAGCAGCGGGTCCCATGAAACTAAGCACGGGCAAAAATGCGATTTTCATAGCATGCTTGATTAACGTTTTACGACGTGATAATCCCTTCGCCCGGGCAGTGCGAATAAAGTCGCTTTGCATGATATCTGCAAGGCCCATGCGTGTGAGTCTTGCGATGTACGCACCGGGCATTGCGCAAAGGGTTATTGAAGGCAAGACCAGATGCTCCCAGCTTCCCCAGCCTTGGACGGGGAGCCATTTAAGCATGCCCCCAAAGACGATCATTAACGCTGATGCGGTGACAAAGGTGGGCAGACTAATGCCAATAATTGCAACGCCTAAACTGGACATATCCCAAAGTGAGCCGGGCTTAAGGGCGCTAATGAGCCCTGTCCCAACGCCTAGTATCAGTGCAAGAATCAAAGCAGAGAATCCCACCATCGCGCTCACGGGCAGGCCATCAGCGATGATTTGGTTGACGGTTTGGTCACGGTATTGCAGGCTGGGGCCAAGGTCACCTTTGGTGAGGACATTGACTGCATAGCTTTTTAGAAATGACCACGGGCTATCGAGGTTGTATTGTTTGAGCATTGCCTGAGCGATCTGTGGCGGGACTTGCCTGTCGGGATTTTCCAAGGGGTTTCCTGGGATAAGCCAAGCTAATGTGAAGGTAACCCCAAAGATCACCAGTAGGATCAATGGAAGTTGCAACAGTCGCCATGCAATAAATCGGAGCATGGGGGTATTGTAAGGTTTTTTGAGTTAGATATTTTATTCTAGTGATCTAAAAAAACAGTAGCGAGACCCATCGAATGTTATTTTGACCGCTTGGGATTTAGCACGATGGCACGGTCTTGTTACAATCTGTAGATTCATATGGAGAGTAATTATGCCCAGGATATCTGACTTTGACAGTTTTTCTAACATCCGACTTTTTACATTGATCAACAGTAATGGGATGTCGGTGAGTATTACAAACTATGGTGGGATTATCACTAGCATCATGGCGCCAGATAAAAACGGCAAGATTGATGATGTCACCCTTGGCTACAAAAAACTTGACCGATATCTTAATGCGGTAGACAAGCCTTACTTTGGTGCAATCATTGGGCGTGTGGCGAACCGTACTGCCGATGGCAAGTTCACACTCGATGGCCATGTGTATCAACTCCAATGCAATAACAAGACGAATCATCTACATGGAGGCGTCAATGCCTTTAACAGAATTGTCTGGGATGCAGAAATGCGTAGTGGTGCTGATTTCAAAGCACTGCGCCTTTCTTATTGCAGCCCAGATATGGAAGAAGGTTATCCGGGGAATTTGGATGTCACCGTCACCTATACACTAAGTGAATCCAATGCGTTATCTATTGAATATGAAGCATTCACTGATAAAGCCACACCCGTCATGCTCACCAATCATGCGTACTTTAATCTCAAAGGTGAAGGCAATGGCGATGTGCTCGATCACCAAGTGATGATCGATGCAGATGAATATCTCCCCTGCACGGTTCGACAGATTCCCACCGGTCAGATCGCTTCAGTTCAAGATACGATTTTTGACTTTCGCAAGCCAAAGACAATTCGCCAAGACTGGGATGATAATCATCCGCAGTTTACGATCACCGGTGGCTATGACCATTGTTACCAGCTTAATCGTGAAGAGACGGATGAAGATGAGTTGCTTCTTGCATCGCGTGTGATCGAGCCTCAGTCCGGCCGCGTGCTGGAAGTCTACACGCAAGAACCTGCGATCCAGTTTTACACCGGCAACGCTTTGGATGGTCGGCTCTCTGGAAAAAGTGGGCAGGTCTATGGGAAAAATGCGGGATTTTGCCTTGAAACACATCACTTTCCCAATAGTCACAATACCCCCGGATTCCACGACATCATCTTACGGCCTGAAGAAAGCTATCAGACCAAGACGATCTATCAATTTGATGTGGTGAAGTAATTCTCGCCTAAAAAAAGCCGCAGGAATTCACGTCCGTGAATTCCCGCGGGGGTATGGATGATTCAAAGCGGAAAGTCATTTCGCTAAATAATCCGGGGCTATAAAAGTGATTGTTTTTTGACGGTGTGTTGTTTGACCAGATAATAAATCACCGGATATAACAGTAGTTCCATGATAAAGCTCGTACCTAGTCCGCCGATCATGGGGGCTGCAAGTCTACGCATGGTGTCTGCACCTGCGCCGCTGGCCCAAAGCAATGGGAATAAACCGATGAACGTTGTCACCACCGTCATGGTCTTGGGACGGATTCGCTGCACTGCACCATCATGAATGGCATGCCACAAATCCGAGTGATCGTTCATGCGACCTTCTTTTTTGAAGGTATCAAAGCTGGTTTCCAAATACAGTAGCATGACTAGGCCTGTTTCTGCATCTAAACCTGCTAAAGCAATGACGCCAACCCACACGGCAAGTGAGAGGTTATAGTCAAGGAAGTAGAGCAGCCAGATGGCACCCACCAGACTAAACGGCACCGCCAGCAGCACAATCCCAACTCGCAACCAACTGTTGGTCGCCAGATACAGCAGTAGCAGAATCAAGACAGCTGCAATGGGTATGACCACCATCAACCGCTTGCGTGCTGCTTGCATGTATTCATATTGGCCGGACCAGACAATGTTGTATCCTTGGGGCAATTGGATTTGCGAAGCGACGACCTTTTGTGCCATTTCTACATAGGTCCCCACGTCTAGCCCGGCAATGTCGACGTAGACCCATGCAGTGAGTCGAGCGTTTTCGCTCTTGATCATCGGCGGGCCCTTGCTCAGACTAATTTCTGCTAGTTGGCCCAGCGGTATCTGTGCACCGGAGGGGGTCGCAACGAGGGTTTGCTTGAGCTTGTCGATATTATCGCGTATCTCCTGCGGGTAACGCAGATTGACCGGGTAGCGTTCGAGTCCTTCGACGGTGAACGTGATGTTCATGCCGCCGATTGCGCTCATAATCACGTCCTGCACGTCGCGGATGGATAAGGCATACCGTGCAATCAGATCACGATTGATTCGGATATCAAAGTAGTTGCCACCCACACTTTTTTCGGCAAAGGCACTGGTGGTGTAGCTGCTTAGACTTGGGTCTGACTTCACGGCAGTGGCGGTATCTTCGGCTAATTCGGCCAGTATGGCCAAGTCCGACCCCATCACCTTGATTCCCACTGGCGTCTTGATCCCCGTCGAAAGCATGTCGATGCGCGTCTTGATGGGCATGGTCCATGCGTTGGTCAAACCCGGGAATCGGATCGCGTCATTAAGTCCCGGCACGTGAGTTCCCTCTGGAAGGTCGTAGCCGTAGATCAGGTCATCAATCGTAATGGTTTTGATACTGGGCCAGATTTTTTTCGGGAAGTAACTTAGAGAACTTGGCCAGTTGTCAAAAAATCGTTCGACGGGCTTGGTCCGCCATTTGGTTTTATCCCGATTCAGAACAATGGTGGTTTCTAGCATGCTCGGGGGGGCAGGGTCTGTTGCCGTATCAGCACGGCCTGCTTTGCCAAAGACAGTTTGTACTTCCGGGAACTGCTTGATAATGGAGTCTGTCTGTTGCAAGATTTCACGAATCTTGCTCATGCTGACACCCGGGTCGGTCGTGGGCATGTATAGCAGATCGCCTTCTTCTAGTGGCGGCATAAATTCACTACCCAATTGTTTGAGCGGGTAGAACGTGACGGCAATGAGCGATATCGCGCCGACAATCATTAACCAGCGGTACTGCATGGAAAATGTAAAAAACGGATTGTATATCTTCTGGAGAAGCAGGCTGATCGGATTTTTTGCTTCGGGGTAAATCTTCTGTGGTAGTAAGATCAAGCCCGATGCGACCAACCAACCAAGACACAACCAGAGTCGATAAGCTCCTAGCGTCGGCATCGGGATCAAGGCCAACACAATCGCTGGAAACAGAATCGTTAAAAAATACACTACGTATCGCTTTTTTTTGCTCCACTTCATTGGTAGCACGCGATCCGAAATCATATAAACCATCATCACAGGGATCGTGGTAATGGCAAGCAGTGCTGCGGAGCTCATTGCAAATGTCTTGGTGAATGCCAGAGGCTTGAACATTCTGCCTGACTGTTCACCTAAGGCGAAGATAGGCAGAAAACTGGCCGTGATGATCAGCAGACTGAAAAACAAGGTCGGGCCGACTTCCGTCGCCGCTTCACTGATCGCCTCAATCCGACTGCAAGTTTCTTGGCCCAGAGCCAGTTTTTTATCACGTTCTTCCAGATGTTTGTGCGCGTTCTCCACCATGACGATACTGCTGTCGACCATCACGCCGATGGAAATCGCAATACCACCTAAGCTCATAATGTTGGCGTTAACACCCATGACATACATCACCAGCAACGTAGAGAGCACGCCAGTGGGAAGGACGAATGCGGCCACCAACGCGCTGCGGGCATGTAGCAGGAACAAGATGATGACAAGACCCACGACGATGACCTCTTCAGTCAGCGTGCGATAAACAGTTTCCACCGCACGTTCAATTAGGTCACTACGGTCATAAGCAACATCCAGAGCCACACCTGCGGGCAGCCCTTGTTCCAAAGTCTGAAGTTTTTCTTTGACAAGTTCAATCGTGAGTTTTGCGTTTTCGGCGTACCGCATTAGCACAACACCACCGACTGTTTCACCTTTGCCATTCCAGTCTACAACGCCACGACGAATTTCCGAGCCGGTGCGGATTTCGGCCACATCGTTGAGATAGATTGGCTTGCCGTCTTCATTGGCCCCCAAGGCAACTTGGCGCAAATCATCAATCACCTGTTGTGTTCGTGTTTTTGAATCGGACGATTGTTCGTCGGTCAGTGACCCCAGATAACCAATCCCACGAACCATGTACTCGGTTTCGCTCATTTCAATTAAACGACCGCCGACATCAAGGTTACTATTTTTTATTGCTGCTTTAATTTTCTTTAATGGGATATTAAGTGCCAGAAGCCTGGCAGGATCAACCACCACCTGGTACTGCTTGACGAATCCACCAATGGGGGCAACTTCACTCACGCCATCGACCGATGTCAATTCGTAGCGTAGATACCAGTCTTGAAGGCTACGTAGCTCCGCCAGATCGACCTGGGACTCAACGAGCTTACTGTGACCCAACGGGCAGTCACTGCGATCTTCAAAAATACGTTCTAGCTTTAGGCGATGTAGCAGCGCATCATCCTGGGGGGCTTCATTTTGGGATGGATACCACGTGTCGGTGACCGGATCGTGCCAGAGTCCTTGTGGATGATCAGGACAATAACGCCCTGTTTTTAAGATATATTCGTAGACCCATCCGACAGCTGTCGCATCGGGGCCTAGTTGCGGACTGACATTTTTAGGTAACTGACTGGAAACGAAGCTAAGTTGTTCCAGAACACGGCTGCGTGCCCAGTACAGATCCGTTCCATCTTCAAAGATGATGTAGACGAAACTGCTGCCGAACATGCTGTAGCCACGCACAACTTTGGCCTGGGGCACAGCGAGCATGGCAGTGGTTAACGGATAAGTGACTTGATCTTCAACAATACGCGGAGCTTGGCCCGGATACTCGGTGCGGATGATCACCTGTACGTCAGAGAGATCCGGAATCGCATCGACAGTAATGTGCTGTGTGGACCAGATGCCACCGGCTATGAGAAAGCCGGTCAGTAACATCACCATCATACGGTTATTGACACACCAGTGAATAAGTTTGGCAATCATTGGGCACCCCCGGAAGTTTTCCCAGAAACATTGTTGGAAGGATTGGTTGACGTTTTATTCAACGGGCTTTTGACGAGTTGTGCTTTGATGCTACCGCAGTCTAGCATGGTCGTCATGTAGGGATTGCGGATTTCTTTTTCCGACTGTATCCAGTTCTTTTTAACCATGGGACAATAAGCCTGATAAAGATTTTGAGAGGGTATTATATCCTCTCTGGTTTGTTTAATGAGTTGGATCATGATGTCAGACAAGACCGCAAACCCATCACGGAAAACTTTGATGTCTGTGACAGAAATATTCGTTGACTTGATCAGAGCATTCACAGGTTCGTTGGGAAGATGGGCTGCCAACTGTTTTGCGGACTGCCTTAACAGAGCCAGTTGTTCTGAGATGCCGTCCATGTTTTCTAGTGTGAGTTGGTGCTGTATGGCCAGATAGGATTTGATCAACTGGTTCATCGCCTGAGCAGGGGTAGCAGGTTGCATTATTGGTTGTGTCTGTGCAGGTTGGGTGGTTTTACCCGCAACGGATAAGGTGCTTTGCTGGTCGAAACAATCGAGCATTGAAACACCAAAGTAGGGGTTGGTGACATCGCCGCTGGCTTGTAACCAGTGACTGCCGCCTTGTGAATTGCGAAACATGGGACAATGCAAAACGTCGAGATTCTCTCCAAGACTCGCTGGCACGCCAGTGGCCTTGAGGATTTGCTGTAAGGGGATGCTGATCAATGCGTATTGTTGTCGTGCCGCTTTGAGGTCACTTGCTTTAGTCAAAGTTTGGGCAGCAAGCAGGGCATCTTTGATCTGCGTATGTTCATGCCAGAAGTGTTCGTTGGTGGGCAGGCTTTGTTTGCCAAGCGTGCGAATTGCCTCTGACAGTGCAGCAGCATGCTGGGGGACACGATCTATGCTGTCGGCTGCTAATTGGTTACCAATTGCAAGATATGTTTTGATCACCTGATTTAGGGCATTAGCAAAAGGATCAGGTAAAGCAGGCATGAAGCCTGCGGCAGTCATTTTCGTCGCCGATTTAACATTGATCGCTGAGGGGCCCTGAATCATGCGTGCCAGTGCTGCACGCATCTTCGCTTCGGAGTCGAGCAGGAACTGGCCGGAGGTAACAACTGTTTCTCCGGGTTTGAGTCCCCGGAGGATTTCGATTTGATCGTTTTGGGTCTGAATGCCGGTTATCACATCACGTGGTTCAAATCGACCTTTGCCCAAAGCGACAAAAGCAATCTTACGCTCACCGGTATCGATGATCGCTTCACGCGGAACCAGTGTGCGTTCGTTGGCCAGACGGTTTGCCAGCGTGACATTGGCGAACATGCCCGGTTTGAGTATGCCATCGGGGTTGTCAAATTCAAGACGAACCTGCACATCACGCGTTTTTTTATCAAGGTACGGGTAGATATAGACGACTGTGCCTTCAAAGTTGTGACCCGGTATGTAAGGCAGACTCATGGTCGCTTTGTTCCCCAGCTGGATGTATGGAAGTTGGTATTCATAAAGCGTGACGCTGATCCAGACTTTGGAGAGATCCGCAATACGAAAAACCTGCATGCCCTGATTGACCTTCATCCCTTCGTTGGCTTTCTTGGCAATGACCACGCCGGTGTAAGGACTTTGGATCGCGAGGGTTTTGCTGGGCTTATTGTTTTTTTCCAGTGTGGCAATCTGCTCGTTGGTGATGTCAAAATATTGAAGCCTTGTTCGCGCCGATTCAAGCAGCGTATTGTTGGATGAACTAGAGCGTAGGGCGATAAGGTACTCTTCCTGTGCCGAGTAGAGTTCCGGTGAGTACAGATCAAGGAGCGTGTCACCTTCATTGACCTTGGCTCCCAGATAATCGATGTAGAGCTTTTCGATCCAGCCGGAAATTTTGATATTGATGTCTCGAACGAGTGTTTCGTTGTAGTCGACCGTGCCGACGGTGCGGATGGTCTTAACCAGAGGTCCGGTGGTAACTTGCCCGGTGCGGACACCCATGTTCTGCACGACAACCGGGTCAATGGCAATCTCGCCGGTGAATTTGGCGGGGTCTAAAGGCACGAGCGTCATACTGCAAATTGGACAGCTGCCAGGCTTGGGCAGAATGATCCACGGATGCATCCCGCAGGTGTAATATTGGATTGATGAGCTTTGATCATTGCCATCATCTGCCTGATTTGCAGAAGGGGTAATTTTGGCAATTGTGCTGCTGATCGGTTTGGCAAAGTAAACGCCAAGAGTCAACGCGATCAAGAAAATGACGATGAGCAGAGCGAGCCATTTAACAGGAATGGATCGCGGGACAGGGGTGTGTTGTTTATCTGTTGACATGGTCGTGTCCTAGTTAAAAGCAAAATTAACGATGGGTTACATCGCCGTGATGACAAGATTAGATTTAGTTGTTGTCAGTGGCGGCAAGGTACTTGAGCATGGCAAGGTCTTGCTTCCAAAGTGTGTGGTTACGATGCGTCATTAATTCCAGTTCCAGCAGCTTGCGCCAGTTGTCAATGAGATTCAGAAAACTACCTCGACCTGTACGGTATTGACTCAGTGCACTGTCAACGACCTGTTGAGCTTGGGGTAGAATCGTACTGCGGTAAAGTTCATCCTGCTGTCGCTGGGACGCAACACGTTCATATGAATCCGCGACGGCATATTGCAATTGATTGTTTTTCGGGACGAGTTGCATGAGCAGTTCACGGATTCGAGCGACAGCCTGCTTCTCAGCAGCGTCGAGTTTGTCTTGCCAGATGGGAAGATTAATCCCTAAACCGGCATAGATTTGATCGGTGCCGTTAGCCACTTTGGAAGTGCCGCCGTCACGTACCGTAGCGTAATTGAGCACCACCGTCAGGTCGGGGATACGTTGCAAATGTGCAAGTTTGAGTTGCTTGCGTGCCTGTTCGATGGCCAGATGAATCACACGCAGTTGCGGTGCATTGTCAAAGGCCAGTTTCTGCCAGTCTTGCAGAGAAGAGCTGTCTTCGGGTTGATCCGTTGACGGAGCCGGTGTCAGCGGTGCCGAAGCCGGGCGATTGAGCAGGGCATTGAGTCGCGCCAGAGCGCTTTGCTGCTGCTGCGTTGCTGTCGACATGCGGTTGTCAAGCGTGCTGATTTCCACGGTGATTCGCAGTAAATCCTGTTGATCGGATCGGCCGGCTCGATAAGCCGCGTTGGCCGCTTCGTTGAACTGCTGCATCAGATTACGTTGTTCCTTAAGCACATCCATCGTCTGAACGGCTAACTGGTAACTCCAGTAGACCTGCTTGACATCTCGCGTCACCATCAGTTGTGTCTGACGTAACTGTTCCTGAGCAATCTTGACCTGCTGCTGAGCAACTTGCCCGCGGACATCGAGTTTGTCAGACAATGGCAGCTTCTGACTCAGTGATGCCATCAGCCCAACTTCACCGTCGGCCGTCTGTGCCATGCGACCCACCGGGGCAATCGTGAGCATCGGGTCATCCAAGCTAGTCACCTGCGGGATGGTTTGCTGATTCTGCTCAATGCGATACCTTATCGCTTTGATGGATGGATTATGCAATTGTGCATAGGCGATCAGATCATCGAGATTTGCGGGGGTTGGCAGCGTTTTGGGTGATGATAAAACGGTCGCCTGCCCAGCATCAACAGACTCAGTATTTGGGTTTGCTTGCGATTGACTCCACTGCTTGTACAGCGAATCATCTAAGGGTGATTGGCATCCATTTAACAAGGCAAGACCAAGGACGCAGCTTGTGGTCAGAAACTTTTTCATGAGTTTGAATCCGTAATAAAGATCGATTGTTGCGAGAGACAACAACCCTCAGACAGGCAAGCTCCATTGCAGATAAAATTACTACAGGAGACAAAAGCAGTCAGAGATCAAACGGATTTATAGTGTCATTAGGCAATGCTGTGCGCATAGAGATTGCGCAACAGTAAGTGGCATGGACTGCGATGAAAACAAATCAATGTCAGTTGCAACATTGATGGGTTGCATAAGCGACAATGGGCTAAGATCAAAACAAACTGGCAAAACGATGTCCGCCAGTGAATGGATTAAAGTGATGCCATCCCCATTACCACAGATTGCATTGGCAATGGACGCGTGGTTGCATTTAGGGCAATCACCTTGTGTGTTGCTACAAGGTAACAGTGGTTGGTCGCTGGCTGGCTTGTCGGTGGTCATCTGTGAAGCACAGCAGCTTGTGGGAACTTCTATTTGTTGTGTTTGTTCATCGGACATGCAACAGCCTGCTTGCAATGGGGCGAAAAATACCGCAAGAATCACAAGGCTAGTAAAAATGGTTTGTGCAATTGGCATGTCTATACCATCCTATCATATGAATATAAATTAATCCAACACCAGTTTTATTCCTCATCCCCCCCGAAAGTTTTAAAAGATTCAGGTCGGTTTGTTTGGGATGAGGGGGTAATCCGCGGGAATCTGCTTACGCAGCTTTCGGCGGCTTGTCTGCAATCCATCCATTAAAGACTGACGGAGTACTAGGGGTTCATTGCAGCTAAAACGTCACAGATTGCATCTTGCGATACATCAGCGACACGTCCCCGGAAGTGTCGCTGCTATTTTCCGCAGTGATACTGGTCGTGATCTAATACAATCCAGTTGCAATGAACCACTAGCTGTATCGGCTCGCCTTTTTTACTTTGACGGGAGCTTGAGCATTTGGTTTTTAAGGACGGTGTCTGTGGCAGGGGTGACCACTATGCTGATGAGCATGGGTGAGACGGTCCATTTTTGACCGGACTCTGTGATGATGGTGACCGTTTTTTTATTGTAGCGTGTGAGCATTCCAGTGACGGGGCCGCGATTGTCCGGATTGAACATGACGCGATCACCGATTTTAAACTCAAGCATTTGAGAGTGCGCACGCATTTGATCTAAGAACCGTAATCGTTGCACGATGCGGTTATTTATATCAACGAGCTGATCTTCGGTGAGTCTATCAATATCGATGTTCATGCCGAGCTCTCTTTGGGGCTTGTTATCCCCCCGGAACTTTTGTTTTAGGCATCCCAAGCGTTCAGGGTACGGCCTCATCCCGATGGGGAGATCAAGTTGAAGCTTATTGATCGAGTCCCACGGGAGTCTGAGCGGGTTTGGATTCTGGGGCTTTTTTCCAGAATTTTATTTTATCGGTGAAGCCGCGGGGCGGGGTGTAGGGCTGCCAAGTGTAGACTTGCTGGTTGGCAAAGAGGTTGGCTCCTTGGTTGTCTCGGAAGGTGAGCCAGCTATTTCCAGCAATGCCCAAATCTGTCCCGGTGAGAAGGGCAAGTGATTTAGCTGCGGCGAGTACGACACCATGTCGAGTGTCATCCAATGCGGAGACTAGTGAACTGTAAACTTTTGGCGTGGCATATTGGGCTAGGGCGTTGGCGCTGGCCATTCGCACATCCGGATCGCTGTCATTAGCCAGTGAGTTAATCAAAGGTTTAATGGCTGTGGGATTATGAATTTTTTGTAAGGATTTTGATGCTTCCCAGCGAACCATGTCCGCTTCGTCATTTAGACGGATAGCCACCAAGGTTACGTCATTGACTTCGCCATGGAGTCCTAATGCTTTGACTGCTGCTGCTCGCACGGTGGGGTCTGGATCGTCAATGAGCAGGCGATATAGCCGGACATAAGGGCCTTCACCGCCAAAGGGTGATGCGGAAAGATTGTTTAACGCACGACGACGGATGTCCGGGTCATACACGTTAAACACATTGCGTGCTTCTTGGGCAGGTGTGGGTGGTGAGAGCTTGTTCATGATTTTGCTGGGGCCTTGAGTGATCATTTCACAACCGGCGGTGAAAAAAGTTAGGCCTGCGAGCAAAGTTAACGAAAGAATAATGCGATGTGTATTCATACCAATTCCCAAATTTATATCAGTTGTTAACAGTTTAGCGGACTAAGGCTTGCTCCGCACATTTAGCGCAAAGTTCACGGAGGACTTTTACGACTCAAAAATTCAGGTGATTGGGTCTCTTGCTATTCACACATCACCTTAAGCAGGCTACCATGCTCAATAATAAGAGTTCCACGGAAGTGAAAATGACGCACCCCTTACGCATCACGCGAATCATCGACTGGCTGGAGTTGGCACGTCCAGAACACCTCTTTTCTGCGATTAGTAATAGTTGGTTGCTCGTTTTGCTTTCTGCGTATGTGGATTCATCACAGCATCAGAATGCTGCACTGATGCAAATGCCTCTGGCTTTGCGACTCTTGTTAGCGACTCTTATCCCTGCAGGTCTTGGGATTTGCGGCATTTTTTTTAACGATGTGCTGGACCTTAAGCATGATCGCACGTTTCGCCCTGCGAGTCCTATCGCAGCAGGACGAGTCTCTGTGAGCAGGGCTGCTACGCTTGCCATCGCGTCATTGCTCGTTGCGTTGGGGGCTGCGACTTTTCTGGGGTCGTTCTCTACGATGCTCTGTGTTATGACTGCTGGGGCGATTCTCTTTTTTAATATTTGCGGGAAATTTTTGCCAGCCACGGGTTTGATTAGCATGGGGCTTATCCGTGTGATGACCATGTTTATCTGTGTTCCTCAGATGGGCTTTGCATGGCCGGCTTGTATGACCCTGTCTCATATCGTTATCTGCATGGCAATGGTTTACGCAGTGGAAGGTCGCCGGCCACGGATGCGAGGAACCGACTTGGGACAGCTCGCAGCGGGGACGCTTTTTTGGGCAGTCCTGCTGGTTTTGTTCATGGTCATGCGTCAGACTGTGCTCTTGCATGATTATCCGAATATCTGGATGGGGCCTCTTGGGGCATTGGGTATTTTTGTTGTCATTAGCATTGCTTATTTGAAGCCACGCTTGCCAGTTCTAAGAGCCAGACGACAGACTGCCAGGCGATATCAACAGCTGGCCATGCTCTGGCTGATTGTCTATGACATGAGTTGGATGCTGAGTATCGGGAAAATATTTGAAGCGATACTGATTGCCGTTTTAGGAGTCGTTGCCGCTGGAATCGTGACCCTGGTCGCATTGCGGAGACATTATGCTGATGAAGCGGGGCGGTATCGCGTCGCGTAGTGTCCCGTAGAAGAGATTGGGATAATGAAATTGGCTAGATGTTGCGTCAAGCAGCTTCTCACAAGCCCCAAACCCCCGGCGTGCGGAAATTCTTTAGAACCTTGGATTTTTCGTTTTTTTAAAAAGGGTGATGCGATGTATTTATGCTGTCTTTTTAGAGGTTATAGCCTTGACTGTTAGTTTGTTGGATAGGTCCGTCCAATAATTTTTTGGTTTCAGATGCACGGCTAATTTGCTCCTGACGATCATTGCGTTATTATACCCCGATGGCAGGTAAGACCCGTGAAATTCGTAGCCGAATTAAGGCTGTTGCTAATATCAAGCGTATCACCCACACGATGCAAATGATCGCCACTGCGCGATTCCAAGCATCGCAACGTCGGGCGACTGCTGCACAACCCTATACACGCAAAATTGCGGAGCTAGTCGGAGAGCTATCCAAAGCAGCGACCGCAAGTGGCGGAGCCTCCCAAGGGGGGATGTCCCATCCATTATTGTGCGTGCCAGAGGCTGTAACGGGTAAGGAACTATTGCTGATTATCACCTCCAACCGTGGTCTATGCGGTGGTTATAACGGGAACATTCTCCGCAAAGCCATGCTTCATTTAAAACAAGCCAATGTCGATGGCAAGCAAGTCGAATTGCAAGTTGTTGGCCGTAAAGGTTCAGGATTTTTTAAGTTCAACGGTGTTCCCGTGAGTGAAAATCTCACACAATTTGGTGACTCCGCTAAGTTTGATGATGTGCAAGCATTGGCAGAGCATTACATGACTGCATTTACCACGGGTGAATATGATAAAGTCAATGTGATTTACATGGCCTTTGAAACCATGTCCCGTCAGTCCGCATGCGTATTGCCCTTGCTGCCTATGCAAGACCCTACTGCTGATGTGAAGCCTGACACGGCTGTGAGTACAGCTCAGGTTGATTATGAATCTTCCCCCGATCCTCAAGAGCTTCTTGCTGAACTGTTGCCTGTGACTGTTAAGGCCCAGCTATTCCAATGCTTCAACGAAGCAGAAGTCAGCGAACATATTGCTCGTATGATTGCGATGAAGGCTGCGACGGACAATGCCAGCCAAATGGGTAAAGATCTGACTCGCGTGTATAACCGTGCTCGTCAGGGTGCGATCACCACCGAACTGACCGAAATGATCAGTGGTGCAATGGCGCTTGCCTAAGCCTTTACATTAAGACAATACAACCTCGATTTTCAAACCGATTCACTGACAAGTGAGTCGGTTTTTTTTATCAACTTATTGCTTGAGTATGATGGAATAAAAACACGGCTGGTTTAAGATTCTGATCGTAATTTTCGAACTTTTATAATTTGAAAAAATTGTTTGGAAAAAATCGTACGAATGACGCGGTGGTGCATTAGTTGTCCAAATGCGTGACAGGCTAATTTAAAGACAGAAACTAAATTCATTTTTTTTAGGTCCTGTAATGCTTGAGTGAACAATTGGCTTGCAGATTCGATCCGATAAAACGCAGGCAGGCCGTTGCCGCCATGTGTTGCGATCATTGATTTCATTTCTTGGATTCGCTGTTGACCGCCACTTGCAGTTTTAGTTTGAGCGTAACATCGGACTTGGGCTAATGTCACGGGGAGAAATAAAGCAGGTTTTTCTCGTGTGAGTTTGAGCCATAGGTCGTAATCCATGACATAGTTCTGATCAAGATCAACCCCGCCCACAGCTTCATAGGCACTGCGGTTAAAGAAGGTAGTGGGTTGGCAGATGAAGTTGCTTACATGGAGCAGGCGGTGACGGTTAAACGGTTCGGTGGAGACACATTTGGCGATTAAACGTCCGTCGTGTGTGAGCCAATTCACATCGCCATAGACAAGGTCCGTTTGTGGGTTTTTTGTGAGTGCTTCAACGGCTTTACTAATCGCTTGGGGGGTGTACATGTCATCGGAATTAAGCCATGCGATGATTTGACCTTGGGCTTTGGCAAAGCCTTTGGCAATGGCATCGGTTTGCCCGTTGTCTTTTTCACTGATCCATTCTAATTGCCCATCATATTGTTTGAGGATATCGCAAGTTGCATCGGTGGAATCACCGTCGATTACAATATATTGCACATGGGGATAATCTTGGCTCAGGACACTTTCAAGGGTCTGCTTAAGTGTCTCTGCTTGATTGTAGGTCGGGGTCACGATGGTGACTAAAGGGGGACTCTTAGAAGTGTTTTTGGAATTCGACATTTGATCAAGCATTCAATATCTTGCGTTAACCGCGATGGTATACTATTTCTACTGTGACAGATGATAAGCCAATGATGAATCAAAATACAACGGAAAACTTCTGTACGATTTTCGACAGCAATTTTTTGCCCATTGGTTTAACGTTGGCTCGCACGTTACGTCAGCACTGCGGGCAATCCTTGCTCTGGGTGATTTGCTTGGATCAGAAGGTTTATGAGCAACTCGTAAAACTCAATCTCCCGCAGATTCGCCCGGTGTCGTTAGCAAAGGTGGAGACTGAGGCTTTATTAGCGGTTAAGTCCAAACGCACGCGAGCAGAGTATGCCTGGACGCTTACGCCTTTTGCATGCGACGTGGTTTTTAAGTTGGCTCCAGATGTTAAGCGAGCGACGTATGTCGATGCGGATTTGGGCTTTTTTGATTCGCCAATGTACTTGATCGATGAAATGGTTCAGGCGAACAAGGACGTACTGATCACCGAACATGCTTTTGCTCCAGAGTATTCTCAAGGTATCAAACACGGCAGATTCTGTGTGCAGTTTATGACATTTAACAACACGCCTTTAGCACGATCCGTCATGCAGCGATGGCAACAACAGGTTCTAGAGTGGTGTTATGCAAGGTTGGAAAAAGGTCGATTTGGTGACCAGATGTATCTGGACACTTGGCCTAAGGAGCATGCTCAGGTCGTTCATATTCTTAAGCACAGTCAGCGCACTCTTGCACCTTGGAATGTTAGTTATATTGCTCAAACGCAAGGGAAACTTGATCCTGTGTTTTATCACTTTCATGGTTTGCGTTTTATTACGCCTGATAAAATCAGACTGTTTACGGGCTATCGAATCAACTCGCAGGCACGCGAACGATACGACCAGTACTTGGTGCAATTGCGACAGTCAGTTGATTTACTTAAAGCATCTAACATCTCAACTGCATCTATCCCGTTACAAAAAGGCTTAAAAGCTAGCCTTGAACGCTTGCTTCAAAAATGCCGTGGACTAGATGCTTTTGTCATGCTCAATGATTGATTATCCCACATGGGCAGCTACTGCATCGATCACACGAGCAGCATGTTCTTCAGATAACTGCGGGTACATTGGCAGACTTAAAATGCGACTCGCCATCGCGTCCGTGACAGGCAGCTTATCCCAATGCGGGAGATATTTTTTAAAGGCTGATTGCTGATGTACGGGCATGGGATAGTGGATGCCTGTGCCAATTTTCTGGTCACTGAGTTTTTGGCGAAGCTCATCTCTGTTATCAACCTGCACGACATACAGGTGGTAAACGTGGTGCACATTATCAGCAACATGCGGGAGGGTGACTTGTTTTAATTTGCCAAGCTGCTGATTGTAGAGGTTGGCTAGTTTTTGGCGGCGTTGGTTATCTTTGTGTAAATGATTGAGCTTCACAGATAAGATTGCGGCTTGTATTTCATCCATGCGTGAGTTGATCCCGCCATCTAATGAACTGAGGTGTCTCTGCTGCCAGCCATATTCACGCAAGGCTCGAATTTTAGCTCCAAGGGTTGAGTCATTGGTAATCACTGCACCTGCATCGCCCATTGCTCCGAGATTTTTGGTTGGATAAAAGCTAAAAGAGGCAAGACTCCCAAACGTGCCAACCTGTTTGCCTGCGATTTTAGCACCATGTGCCTGAGCGCAATCTTCCACAACGGGCAGGTCATATTTTGCAGCAATGTCCATGATCGCAGGCATGTCCGCAGGTTGGCCATACAGATGCACCGGGACAATGGCTTTGAGTGGTTCGCTATGTTTTTTTTGCCAAGTTTCAATGACGGTTTGTAAATGTGTCGGACACATGGTGTATCGCTGTGCGTCTACATCAACAAAAACAGGGATCGCGCCGCACTGGACAATTGCCGTTGCTGTGGCGACTGCTGTGTGCGAGACGGTGAGAACCGCATCGCCTTGGCCAATGCCCAGCGCACGAAGAGACAGCTCAAGAGCATCGGTCCCGTTGGCTACGCCCAAAGCATGATCCGTTAAACACCATTGGGCAAAGGCTTGCTCAAATGTCTTTAGTTCCTTGCCTAGCAAATACCAGCCTGACTGAATGACCCGTTGGGCCGCAGCATCAATGTCCTGCTGACAATCCAAATAACTGGCATGTGGATCAACTATTTTTACCATGTCCGTCATGGGCAATTTATCCATGTTTAAAGGTAGTCTGTCATTCGGTCGCGATAATAATCTAGTGTCAGTTTCAAACCTTCAAGCAGTTTGATTTGAGGCTGCCAGCCTAGCGTGCTGCGGATGAGTTTGTCATCTGCATAGTAGTCTCCGATATCAATTCGTTTGCGATCTTCAGGATAACTTTTGTGCACCACTTCACCGCTGCCATGGGCTTGGATGAGTATGTCTGCTAATTCATTGAGGCTTACAATTTCTAGTCCGCCAAGATTAAATGACTGGCCTGTGGCATCATCATGGGATGCAGCTAACAACATTGCTTGCACAGCGTCATCCACATAAGTAAAGTCCCGTTTTTGATGACCTTCCCAGACTTCAAAGGCTTTGCTTTCGAGTATCAGACGAATCCAGATTCCCACAAACGTTTGGCGCGCATCTTTAATTCGCATGCGTGGGCCATAGGTATTGGTTAGCCGTAGCGAGCAGGCGTTCATGTCATAGACTTGGCTGTAGAGGCTGTGATACCATTCGCCCGCAAGTTTGTGGATGCCGTTGATATCGACGGGTTTGAGTGTGTGTTTTTCATCGACGGGAAGATACTGAGGCTTGCCATAGAACTGTCGCGTACTTGCATAAACTAGCCGGATGTCTGGGTTGTGATGACGGCAAGCTTCAAGAATCGAAAGCTGAGCTTTGCAGTTAATCTCCAAGTCCGTAAAGGGATCGTGCATTGAGTCCATGTGACTGGTTTGGCCTGCGAGGTTAAACAGATAGTCTTGGCCTTGAACCAAATGTTGCATGCTATGTGAGTCACGCACATCGGAGATGTTGACGGTGAGCTTGTCCGCGATGTCTGCGATATTGGCTTGATTGCCCCCGTATTGTGGGACAAGACTATCAATTACGGTGACCTTGGCCCCTAGTTCAACTAGGCGGATCGCCAGATTTGAACCGATAAACCCAAGGCCGCCGGTGATCAGCACGCGACTGTCAGAAAAACAACTTGCTTTAACCACGCTTTTGAACCTTTCGAGCTAATACGACATTATCTAAGTACAGATCATTATTGTCCGGGAGCAACCATCCTAGCACTATCCCAGCTAGCGTTACGGGAAAACATAGCAGTAACGCAAGTAGCAAATTGATAATAGGCTGGCGTGTGAAAATGATCTTGAACAGATAGTCATTGGCCAGTTGAAACAAGACACTGAGATTGTTGGCTGTCTTGTGTGATTGGATCACTTCAAAGCCTGCGTTTTCTAA
>JAESSU010000458.1 GCA_016763955.1 Phycisphaeraceae bacterium
ATGCAAGTTCAAGATACTTTAGAAATGCATTACCACGATCATCATTGAATCCCTTTCTTTTCCCAGCAGTACTAAAAGCTTGGCAAGGTGGCCCTCCCATTATTAAGTCAATATCCTCATCACCACTCAAACCGGCTGCACTTCTAATTTCTTGAGCTGAGTATTCATTAATGTCAGTGAGTAAAGCAGTATCTGGTTTATTTAATACGATTGTTTGCCTACAAAATTTATCGATTTCGCAGGCAAGGCGTATATCAAAACCAGCCTTCTCTATACCTAGGTCAAGTCCCATTGCACCTGAAAAAAAACTCAAGGCAACAGGCTTATTATTGTTTACTTTATACGCAGGATGATCTTCTGCTACTTTATGGGCAGTTCTTAATCCATATTTATCAAGAATTTTTTGATTTATCACCCATGAATTCCCGATTTTTCTTGCGTTTAAATCGCCTTGCCTACACAAAGTTCTTATTCTTTGCTTACTAATATTAAGTTGTTGTGCAGCATTTTCTATCGTGATTTCGGTACTCATGGCTTGTTTCCTTTCCGAAACCTATGGGCAGTACCAATGTATCTAAATTTATTTGTAAATCAAGCCCAATCCAGATTATTCGAGTAAAAAAATGCTGGCCCGACAAAAGTATCAAGAACATTGCTTCTAACCTTCATCCCACGGATTAATAATCATGACGTTTAGTTGTCTGGAAGTCGAGACGTTGCGGGGCATTGGTTCGAGATCATTTGTTTTTGGGCCATGGTTCATGAGGTAGTCTAAGAAGTTAGGCACCTCGCCGGTGAGATGGCGATATTGCTCGCCGGACATAAGGATGTAATCCTTGCATTGGCGGCGAATAACCTGAGGCGCATCAGTATCAACTCGATTAAGTATTTCATGTAATCGAGTTTTGGTATCAACGACATTCCATATCTGTTGCATCAGCGTACTCCTGTCTGGTTGACTCATTATGTTACCACAGAGATAGGCGCACGAATCCAAAAAACTTTGAGCATTAAAGCCGCAGGAAGTTGCGCAAGCAGATTCCCGCAGGAATTGGCGGTGCCACTTCCTGAGGCTTTGGTAGCTAAAAGTTAGATGTCCGTTTTTCGAAAGTTTCAAAAGTACCAAGATTGATTCAATTCAATCCAGTCCCCATTTAACAATCTGAATTTCCAGAGGCGTTTGTTGAGGAAACTTCCGAACTTCCGGGGGCCGGGGCAGCTTCCGGGGGGGTAGGCTTGTAGATCAACGCGGTCTTTTTGTCGCCTTGGGCGAAGCCTAAGCGTTGGTAGAGTTTGCGGGCAGGCTCGTTTTCTTGATCCACGGCTAACAAAATCTGAGAGACACTATAAAGGGTAGTGAGATCCATGGCATGTTCTACGAGCTTACGACCTAACCCTTTGCCCCGAGCATGCGTCGAAACGCCAATATAAACTAACTCCAAAGCACTGCGATGCGTGATGCAATTTAAGAGCAAGACCGCTAAGGGGGTGTCCCCATCATAAACTGCAAACCAGCTTTTAGGATCAAATTCGCCGGCTGTCATGTGGCCGGCAATGATGTCATCAATATGCCGAACACCGCGCAGGGCAGGGCAATCTTTCGTGTCGATATAACTTGCGAGGATAGCATCTTCAAAACGTTTGCGATTCTTTTCAGACCAATTATAAACCTGCATGTTTGGGCCGAGTCGGAGCTTGCCATCGGTTTGGTTGGGCTTGGTGACGTAACGTTGCATGTAGATTAGGTGTGCTAGATGGGTAAAGCCCGCTTGCTCCATAGCCAATCGTTCGTATCGCTGATTGGGTTCTAGTAGTGCTTGAATAATGCGTGTGTGTGAGGGGTCTTGAACTTGACAAGCCTGTTTGATGAGCTGGCTCATGGGGTCGATTTGTTTGCGTGTGGGGACACAGCTGACAAAGACCATGCTCGTCTTACCAGCAGAGGGAACGAGGAGCATTGAGGCTTGGATCAAGTCCAAGTGACAGGCTGCCCAGCATTCGTTGATGTCCATATTTTGTTGTTTGGCAAAGTCTACGAATTGTTTCACAGCGGGATCGTTGGGATCTGCTTTGCCGGTGAGGATCATCCCAATTGCAGCATGGTGCATCGGCCCGTGGACGCGAGTGTAGCGCATCGGATCAGGCTTTTCATAGTCTAGTGCGGTCGAATCCAAAGTAGCCATTATTAAGCAGATCCCTTTTTGTAGTTGTTGCAGCGGTTTAACGCCTTTACAATATCACCGTACGCAAGGCAGGTTTTGCATGACGTACGCTTAGAATACCGCAATCACTGATAGTATAGGAACCCCCCTGATGAAAAACACGCGATTTTGCGTTGCGATGCTAGCTTTATTGGTTTTTGCCACTGTGACCCATGGGGCTCCTAAGCCGGAGATTGTGCCTGCGTCCTACCAATTAGATTTTGAATATAACAAGCCTAAGCCCATTGCGATTCGAACCACGGGGGGCAATATCCAATGGTACTGGTATATGGTTTACACCGTGACCAATCATACAGGTAACGATCGCTTGTACATTCCTGATATCACCATTGCATACGATGATGGCCAAATCGTCACAGCAGGTGCAGACATTCCCGCATCTGTCTTTAAGGCAATTCAAAAGAAACAAAAAAACCCACTATTGCAAAGTCCTATGCAGGTCGTGGGCAATCTACTTCAAGGTGAAGACTTTGCTCGGTCGAGCGTGGCAATCTGGCCACACTTTGGCCCGAAGGTCAAGGAAATGCGAATCTTTATTGCAGGTCTTAGCGGCGAAACTGCCAAGCTCAAAGTTAAAGGTAAAAAAGAACCCGTCCTGCTGCGTAAAGCACGCATGTTAATCTACGGCGTCCCAGGCTCAGACACCCATCCACAAGATCAAGTCCTTAAGCGACGTGCAGATAAATGGATCATGCGATAAACAGATTTTTAATTTAATTAAAAAAATATTCAACCCCACAGACTCGTCGTAAACGTCTCTGTGGGTTTTTATTTAAGACCATTTAAACAGCGACCAAAATGTCTTTTATACGCATCGCCAATCTAAGTGTAGCGTCGCGTAAGCTGCTCGGGAATAAACTCGCGGCTATTGTTTGATTTTCAATAGCCGCAGGCATACTTGCCTGCGCACAGACGCTACTGTTGAAATAAAAACGCGATAAAACATCATCAATCCAATCGCAGCGACTCACAAAGCCATGCCACTGGGGGGCACGGGTCAGCGAAGCGCAGGGCAAACGCATGTATTGCGAATTGTCTTGGCGAGCCGTGTCGTGTCGACACGAGTATTCACCGCAGGTCAAAAATAGGGCGCCCAAAATACTGTGCTGACGGATTTTTTAGTTGACCTTCGGTCAAAATCGGGCTGACACAGCCCGGCTCGCCAAGACAGGGTGTACATGCGTTTGCCATGCTGCGATGCGTCGCATCACATCTATTGTTCGATGCAAACGCTACGTTTAGATTTGGAACACTCTAAAAATCCTAGATCAAAGTTATTTGGCAGACTTAGGCAACGTCAGCAGCATCACACAGGGCGTGGTCGCAGTGATTGAATGAGGCAACTTCGCGGGCATGTGAGCGAGTGTGCCAGACTTAGCTGTGATATTTTCTTCACCGAGCTTCCATTGCGCATCACCTTTGATCTGCTGAATCAATGCAGGCACCCCAGCGGTATGCTCGGAAAGTTCTTGGCCCTGCGCAAATCCAAAGAGTACCAGCTTGGTGTGTTCATCTTGCTGCAAGGTCACAGTCAGTATGCCCTTGTCTGGAATTTTAATAGCATCCGCCAAGTCGGGAATGAGGGTTATGGACATGGTTAAACTCCTTATGTCTTCATACAAGATAGTACGGTGGCGGGGAAAAACCTTGTCCTAAATCAAGTAGAGAAAAAATTACTTGAGCATTGCTTTGAGGTACTGTCCGGTGAAAGATTTTTTGACCTTGGCTACCTTTTCAGGAGTCCCCTGGGCGACGAGTGTGCCTCCGCGGTCACCGCCTTCGGGCCCTAGGTCAATCACCCAGTCAGCATTTTTAATAACATCCAAATTGTGTTCAATCACAATCACAGTATTGCCTGCGTCCGCTAATTGGTGGAACACTTGCATCAATTTGGCAATGTCTGCAAAGTGCAATCCAGTCGTCGGCTCGTCAAGGATATAGAGCGTATGGCCGGTGGATCGCTTACCGAGCTCGGATGCGAGTTTCACACGCTGTGCTTCACCGCCAGAGAGCGTTGTGGAACTTTGGCCCAGTTGGATATAACTAAGTCCCACATCATTGACCGCGGTGAGCATGCGGTGAATATCGGGAATATTTTTAAAAAAGACATGTGCTTCTTCGACGGTCATGTGTAACACATCTGCAATGTTTTTATGCCGATAGGTGATCTCCAATGTTTCACGGTTATACCGCGTTCCATCGCAGGCTTCACATTGCACAAAGACATCAGGCAGAAAGTGCATCTCAATTTTTTTGACCCCCTGACCTTGGCAGGCTTCACAGCGACCGCCTTTGACATTAAAACTAAATCGGCCTGGCAGGTAGCCACGGATTTTTGCTTCACGGGTCTGCGTAAAAAGTTTACGAATGCTATCGAACATGCCCGTGTAAGTAGCTGGATTAGAGCGTGGGGTTCGGCCAATGGGCGACTGATCGACTTCGATAATACGGTCAACGTGTTTGAGGTTTTTAACTTTATCGTGTTTACCGGGCTTGTCTTTGGAATTGTGTAATTCACGGCGAACTGCGCGGAGGAGAATCTGATTAACGAGTGTACTTTTGCCTGACCCGGAGACTCCGGTGACTGCGAGCATGCCCCCTAGAGGAAATGCAACATCGATATTTTTGAGATTGTTTTGAGCTGCGCCGGTGATCGTGAGTGCCTGTTTATGATCGAGTTCACGACGCTTGGCAGGGACATTTATTTTAAGCTTGCCCGTAAGATATTTCCCGGTGAGTGAAGCCTTACATTTGGATAAGTCAGAGATACTGCCTTGGGCAACAATCGTCCCGCCATGCCGACCGGGGCCAGGTCCCACGTCAATGATGTAGTCCGCAGCGCGGATGGTATCTTCATCATGTTCTACAACTAAAACGGTATTGCCGATGTCAGTGAGATGCCGAAGGGTGCTAATAAGCCGGTCATTGTCTCGCTGATGCAGTCCGATGGTCGGTTCGTCTAAGACGTAACAGCAACCCACTAAGCCTGAGCCGACCTGTGAGGCAAGACGGATGCGTTGGCCTTCACCACCCGAGAGCGTCCCCGTCGTACGGTTAAGGTTGAGGTACGACAGTCCAACGGACATCATGAACCCTAGGCGAGCTTGCACCTCCTTTAGGATGGGTGCTGCGATTTGTTTTTGTTCATCGGTCAGCACTAGATTTTCAAAAAACTGGGCAGCATGTTCAATGGTCATGCTCGTTACATCTTGGATATTAAACAGTCGTGGATGTCCAAGTTCTACACCGCTCCCATCGTAAACCATCCATTGAGACTCAAGAAATACATGCAATGCTTCGGGTTTTAGACGTGCGCCGCTGCAATTTTCACAAGCTGCTTCAGAGAGGTAGTTGTGCAGGTGTTGTTTGACGAATTCACTGTCGGTGTTTTCCCATCGTCTTTGCATGTGGGGGATGACGCCTTCGAACTTGTAGCCGAACTTTTTAGCATCACGTTCGGTCGTGCCATGGATCAGAATGCGGCGGACGGTTTTGGTGAGTTTTTTGAAGGGGATGCTGTTCTCGACTTTGAAATATTTACAGAATTTTTTAAGAAGACGGCTGTAAAAAACGTTGTTGCGTTTGCCCCCTGCTCGCCATGCATCGACAGCACCTTCGCTGATCGTTTTTTCTTGATCGGGGACGACAAGGTCTTCATCAAATTCAAGGACAATTCCTAAGCCACTACACTTGGTACAAGCACCGTATGGGCTGTTAAAACTAAACAAGCGTGGTTCTAAATCCTGCAAACTCGATTCTGGATGCAACGGACAAGCATACTTTTCTGAGTACAACGTGTCAGCCCATTTGTCCTTTGCACGATCCGTGAGATGGCTGACAATGATTAGCCCTTGGGCGGTCTTTAATGCCAGCTCAACGGAGTCTGCAACACGACTGCGAACCTCGTTAGCAGGATCATCACCGGGGGCGATTCCGGGATGG
>JAESSU010000459.1 GCA_016763955.1 Phycisphaeraceae bacterium
CGGCCCCCGGAAGTTAAGACAATGAATCTCAAGCACCCTTGCGCTTTGGCGTGAGGGTGCTTTTTTTGTTTATAGCGCAGAGATTGTTAGGTGTTGGTAATAACCCAAGCCCAATGATGAGTCCCTTAGGGACGAATCGCGGGATTCAGGGTCGCCTTTGTCCTATCAATTCAAAAATTCGTAAAGTGCCATCCACGGTCATGAGATAAAATTCTGAGGGGATACCCGTACGCCAAAGCGTTTAGCGTTAAAGCTTCCGGGGGGGCTTGCGCGCTATGACGAATTGCGCTACAATCTATCCATGGCAAAAAAGACTCCCCAACTCCCTCACAACGAGATTGTTCTAGGTGATTGTATTAAGACGATGAACAGTTGGCCCGAGGATCAGGCTGATCTGATTTTCGCGGACCCGCCGTACAACATTGGCTACCAGTACGATCATTATGAAGACAAGCGCGATGATGATGAGTACGTGCAGTGGACACAGGATTGGATCGCTGGGTGTGCACGATTGCTTAAACCGACGGGGAGTTTTTATATTCTCATTGGTGATGAGTATGCTGCTGAGACGCGGATGTATCTCAAAAAGCTTGAACGTGAAAAAAAATTGGTGATGCGAAATTGGATCATTTGGCATTACACATTTGGCCAGAACTGTAAGATTAAATTCAATCGTTCGCACGCACATTTGTTTTATTGTGTGGGGCCTGCCCTTTTTGATTGTAAGAATGTGATCAAGAATACGCCGTTCACTTTTAACCGTTTAGAGATCGCGGTTCCCTCTGCAAGGCAGACCACCTACAACGACAAACGGGCTAACAGCTCAGGGAAGATGCCCGACGATACGTGGTATTTGCGGCCTCAAAATGCGATGACGGACGAATTTTGTCATTATTTTGGCCCTAGCGAAGACACCTGGTATGAACCACGTCTTTGCGGCACATTCAAGGAACGACAGCAGTGGCACCCCTGCCAATTGCCCGAATCTCTGCTGATGCGAATCATTAAACTTTCAAGTCACTCAGGAGACTTGGTCTTCGATCCCTTTTCGGGCAGCGGGACAACCTTAGCGGTCGCTAACAAACTAGATAGAAAGTGGTTAGGTTGTGAGCTTAGTGAACAGTATGCTCGCAAAGCAAGCCAGCGAATCGAGACAATCACAGCCCCCCCGGAAGCATTAATTGGCACTCAAGGCAATGCGACAGACAAAAATAATCTGTTTTAGTCTTTTGTATATAGTGGATTACTTTGTTTGAAAAATGGGAATAAAAAGACGTTCAATTTAATTTTTTATTGGACATTACTAGGTTTTGAGCCGTAATGTGTGTAAAATAGTATTAGTGGGTCGGGGAGACGGTCTTTGAACCGCCACGGCCTGTGGCATATGCCCGCACGAAATGCAGGAGGCAAATCCATTAAAATAAACCCATCTAACCAAGCAGGTGCTGAGTTTGCTCAAGCTGTTCGTCGTTATGAAAAAGCGCACGCCCAGCATGCTGTCACATCGTCGCCAGTTCAAAAAGATGTTGTTGAGATTTCCAATTTGGCTCGTGTCTTGAGTCAGGAAGATCAAGCTCAAAGTGTCCGATGGGAATTGATTGAAAAGGTCAAAGCACAAATCAGTGATGGGACCTATGATTCGCCTGACAAAATTGATCAGGTGGTTGAGCGATTGTTTAAAGACCTTGATCAATAGTTTAGAAATTGAATTTAGATAACAAAATGATGTCCTGTGATTGTTGCAGAGGTTTTTGCATGCGCTTTGTTTGTTTTAGCCACGCAGTAAATGATGCGTGAGTTGGTGGATACGACCCATCGAACAGTTAGATACGATCGCGCATCAGTGTGATTTATCGATAGTAGAATTGGCTAAGTCTTGAAAGTGCAGGTGTTGTTTACGCCATTGCTGCACTTTACTGGCCAGCAGTTTACTGAAGACATGAGCTCCAGATTCTGAGAGGTGGCCGTCTGAGTAGTTGTCAATGTTCCGGGTAAACTCGCGATATTCAGAGGCGTTCATATCAAAAACCAAGTCTTTTTCGGTGAAGACGTGATGGACTTGATTTTTGTAATCTTTCCATCCTTGGCTTCCGTATTGTTTGTTGAATAGTCCTTTGTAGATGGGATAATAGTAAGCGATAATGTTGATGTTCTTTGCTCGGGCGAGTTCGAAAAGTTCTTTGAGTTGATCGACAGCACGGGTGTCTACAAAATCTGTATGGCTACCATATTCTGAAGGTAAGTCTAGATAGGGCAAGTTCTCTGAAGCGAATTTCGTTTTTTTCCATGCTTTAAGTTGGAAATTCGTTGTTCCCCATTGACTGTTGTTGAATTCTGCGTGAGATTCCGAGTTTAATTGGATGGCGATTTTAGAGCAAAAAATCTTAAAGCTTAGTTCCCCGCATAATGTATCGATATAGGTTGTCTGGGTCAGTTGATTGCTTTTGATGCCGTGGTCTTTGGTAATAAAAGGCGACATGCAGACGATTAGGATTTTGAATTTCCCAGTATTCATAGCGGACTCAACTAGGAGTTTGAGTTCGGTTGCATTGCCACCGCCGATGGAGAGGTTATAGACTTTGAAGTCTTTGATGGGTTGGGTGTAGATGTTGTCGGAATACGAGGGGCCGATGAGTAAGCCGTTGAAATTTTCGGGGATATAGCGTTTCGTCAGTAAATATTTTGAAGCTCGTTCATATTTATTGATATAGCAGTTGTCTTTTGAATACCACAGTCCAAAATCGTTGATGCATAGGTTGTAAGTAACCCATGCTAACGGCAGACCAATCGCTAAGCCTAAAACCCAGAGAAAATATTTTTTAGAAGTCATAGTACAGGAACTCGGAGATGGAATTTGTCATCATGTTATAGATGGCAAAGAGGAGTGAAAAAACAGTTAGTAGGATACAAACCCAGTCATAGTTAAAAACAAGCCAGCCTTGCTTTTTTTGGGGCAGAGGACTGTGTGAGTGATGTTTGGTACTCATAAACTGTTCAGAGTTGGGCATGATAAAAGCAATGAACATGGCCACTGGCAGCCAGACTCGTAGGATTCTTTTGTGTGTATGGTAGGCTCCGAGTGCGTTGGGAACCGTGTTGGACCAATGGGCCAGAAATGGCCAGTCTTTGACGAGTTGGCTTGGCAGGTCCATGTGTGTGATGTTGCTCATGGTTAAGATGATTTGCCATGCATCACTAGCGTTTTGGGCTCTGAAAAAGATCCAACAAATCATCACAAAGAGAAAAGTGAGGCAGATGCCAGTGAATCGATACCACCAGTGATATTGCAGTGTTTGGAGGTTGCATAATTTAAGTAGGTTTCGCCAAGCGTGATTGATGATTAGGCACAAGCCATGTAATGTTCCCCAGATGACGAATCCCCAGCCCGCGCCATGCCATATTCCGCCTAGAACCATTGTGATCAGCAGGTTGCGATAGCGGTTGAATCGGCCGCTTCGGTTCCCTCCTAATGGGATGTAGAGATAGTCTCGTAGAAAGCTTGAGAGCGTGATATGCCAATGACGCCAGAAGTCGATGATACTCGCTGATTTGTAGGGTGAGTAAAAGTTTAGAGGCAAGATGATGCCGAACATGCGTGCTGCGCCAATGGCCATGTCTGAATAGCCTGAAAAGTCAAAGTAAATTTGGAATGTGTAAGCCAGCGTGCCCGCCCATGCATCAATGGGAAGTATGGGATGGCCTTGGTGGGTGTTATCAAAAACCAGCTGGGCCATAGGCGCTAGATTATCAGCGATGATGACTTTTTTAAATAATCCTAATGCGAAAAGGGTGATGCCCACGGACAGGTTTTGCCAGTTGAATTGCCCCGATTGATCTTTGTCAAATTGGGGCATCATTTGGCTGTGATGCACAATCGGGCCAGCAATAAGTTGCGGGAAAAAGGTGACGAAGGTGGTATAGGTCAGCAGCTTCCCCGGCCGGATTTTTCCTTGATAGATGTCAAACAGATAGGCAATCTGCTGGAACGTAAAAAAAGAAATTCCCAGTGGCAAAATAATCTTGTCTATATGCCAGTCGTGGGTTTGAAACAGGTTGATCTGGTCAAAAAAGAAGTTGGTGTACTTGAAAAAGAACAGCGCCCCCAAATTGGCAAGGAGCCCCAACAGGAATAAGGGGCGTTTGCCCTTGGGCCATTTGTAAATAGCGTGGCTAGCGCCGAAGTTCGCAGCCATGGAAAGCACGATGACTAATAGATAAGGCGGATTCCACCATGCGTAATAGAACAAGGAGGTTAATGTCAGCACCGCCATGGCCAGTGTAAAATTTCGCCTGCGTGCTAGATAGTAGAGTAGCAATGCGATCGGCAAAAAGCCTGCAATAAATTCGATAGAACTAAATAGCAAAAATTAAACCCTGTAGGATACGAGTAAAATGAAGTGAAATTATATCCCGCAGGTTGGTGCCCGGCAAACACGAAAAATGATCAGAACACCCACAGAGGTCGCATCTATTTAGACCTGTTCAGATTTGAGTTGTCGGTTCATCAGTTGGCTAATAGCTGTGATCGGGTCGAGATTTTCAAAGAGAACACGGTACACCGCAGCGGTGATGGGCATTTCCACGTTGTGCTGTTTGGCAAGTTGCATCACTGCTTTGGTGGTGGGAATGCCTTCCACGACATCGTTGGATTCATCAAGGATTTGCTGGGCGGTTTGACCTTGTCCGAGTTTTTCGCCGCATGTGCGATTGCGACCGGTGGGACTAAAGCAGGTGGTTGCAAGGTCTCCGACACCTGCGATGCCAAAGAAGGTCTCAGGCTGTGCGCCCATGGCTGTGCCGAGTCTGAGGATTTCAGCGAGTCCACGTGCAAGCAACGCGCTCTTGGCATTGTTACCGGCTTGGAGCCCGTCGAGAATTCCTGCTGCAAGGGCAATGACGTTTTTGGTTGCGCCTGCTAATTCTACGCCCAGTAAATCTGTGAGGGTGTACACGCGGAACCAGTTGCAGGTAAAAGTTTCTTGCAACAGTTTGGCAAAGGCTTCGTCTTTACTTGCCGCAATGACTGTCGCAGGTAAACAGCGGGCGAGTTCTTCAGCGATGGTCGGGCCTGAGATCGTGCCCATGGGGCCCAGGGGCGCATTATTTTTTTCTAGGGTGTCCGTGAGGATTTGAGTGGGGCTAAGCAATGTCCCAATTTCAATTCCCTTGGCCATGGAGACGATGGGCAGGGGTTTGTCGATATGCTCCGCAAGTCGCCCCCAGACACTGCGGATGTGTTGTGTGGGGACGGTGGAGATGAGCAGCTGTGTGTCCTGTAATGCTTCGTGGATATCAGCTGTGATATGAATTTCTGGGGGGATGGGATAGCCGGGCAAATGTTTTATGTTTTGCCTAGTTTGAATCATCGCGTTCACGCTAGACTCAAAAGTACCCCATAAGGTGACATCCAGGCCTTGGCTTTTAAGCATCAAAGCTGTGACGGTTCCCATGGATCCTGTTCCGATAACGCTGGCTTTGTTTATACCCATGAAAAGCATTGTGGTCCGATAGTTTCTACTTGGCAAGGCGAGGTGTTGAACAAATTGTGAAATGGCATCATTTTTTGCGCAACATTTGCGCTTTTATTGGCCTTACATAAAAGAAGGTCCAGATAAAGGTAATGTTTTTTACGGATGTCAACCGATAAGACCTAACAGTCAGGAGAAGGTCGAGAGTGACCAGGAATCCGACCTGACCGCGCGGTTGGCATTGTGAGTTAGTTGGGGAGTGGTCTGCTGTTGAAAGTCAGGATGACGATCAGAGTAGGTCAGATGCCAGACGTGTAAAGGATCCGCCGTAACTGGCGAATATAAGATGAGATGATGGAATAGCCATGAGTAAAAAGCTTGCAAGGAAGCGTATGAATGTTTTGGGGTGGTGCGGTAGTGCAACAGCTGCTGTTGTGTTATTAGCATTGGGGCTAGGCTGTGAAGTGGATAGCTTCATGGATCCGTCAGTGGTCGGTCGCTGGGAACGGACGCCGGTCATCCTGCCGATTTTAGATCAGCTTGATGTCATTGACGAGCCGCCTTCTAAGGCACCGGGTACGACGCTTGTGCATTCCAAGGATCTGATTCCTGAAATCGAGGAATATGTCATCGGCCCGGGTGACTTGATTACATTTACAATTTTTGAATTGGTTGTTCCTAACGTTGAGTCCGTTCAGACTCGCCGTGTGGATGAACTAGGTTATGTGCGACTGCCGCTGATTGGTGCAATGAAGATTGCAGGTCTTAAACCTAGTCGGCTTGAAAAAGCAGTTTCACAAAGGCTTGATCAAAAAGAAATTCTTAAAGATGCAACGGTGAGTGTCATCGTCCAAGAAGGTCGTCAAAAAACCTACTCTGTGATCGGTGAACCCCAAGTTGCAGGCACGGGCATTGGTACTTACACCATCCCGCATACCAACTTCCGCTTGCTCGAAGCCATGGCACTGGCTCGTGGGATTCCCGGTCGGATCAAAACGATCTACGTTATCCGTGCACCAACCATGATGGCATCACTGCCTGAAGTACTCATGGGCAAGGAAATTCCCAGTGCAGATGTGCATCCTTTAGACAACGCTCGCTCTGATGCAGCAGTCGATCTGATCGACAAACTTCTTAGCGGTATCGACAGCTCAGTGACCCAAGTCGCAACAGCTGGTGGCGGCATTGCCTTGAGTCAGCCTGCTGTCAGTGACGCTCAACAGTGGGTGCATGTGGATGGTAAATGGGTCAAAATTGACAGCCCATCGGCTCCTAACATGACCACGGATTCCTCTTCCAACGGGGTGTTTATTGACGGCTCAGTGCGGACTTATGATCACAATAACACTGAATCAATGCTCAAGGATATACGCATTATTGAGGTCCCCTACGACAAATTGCTCACCGGTGAACTGAAGTACAACATTGTGGTGCGTCCCGGCGATGTGATTCGTGTCCCAGCACCTGTGATTGGTAATGTCTACATCGGCGGTGCAATTCAGAGACCCGGAACCTATGCTCTACCCGGTGATAAAGACCTGACGCTCAAACAGCTAGTCTTTGCAGCAGGTAATCTGGCTCCCACTGCCATCCCCGAACGTGTTGACCTAATCCGTCGTGTCGGTGATGACCAAGAAGCAACCATCCGCATTAACCTGCGAGATATCTTCCACGGCGTTGAACCTGACTTCTATCTTAAGCCCAACGACACCATTAACATCGGCACCAACTGGCTTGCATCACCGCTGGCAGTGATCCGAAATGGTTTCCGTATGACCTACGGCTTTGGTTTTATTGTCGACCGTAACTTCGATGACAAGGTCTTTGGTTTCCAACGAACCAACTAACCCCCTTGAAAGTTTCATCTGGGTTATGGCGTTTTTTTAGATTTCATGTCGGCAACAATTAAATATTAATGACAACACCCTTGATTTACATTGAGGGTGTTGTTTTTTGTAACGACGGATTCAAATGTCACCCTTGCGCATCCTCTTTATCCTAATGTATTCGAGTCACCTTGTGACGGTTATGCAAGGCAGTTCGCGATAACTTTGCAAACTTGACTCGCGTCACTTCAACCGCTTACACAATTAACCGATAGCCCTTACAGGATTCCGTTAGGCCCACTATGTGGGTCGGCGGTTATGTTTTGAACTTATTTGACGTGCCTTTGAGTTTTAGAATGTCCGGATGCGTGGATGTGGCTGATTCATTATTCACTGTGTTAAACAGTTGAGAAGTTGCATACACGCATGATCGATACAATGTCATGTCAGACTGGTTATGTCAGTCAGAAATACATTCGTCGCATCTATGCATCTGGGTGTTTTAGGGATTTAAGGCCTGCAACGCCAGGTTTTAGCCGTAATTTGAAAACGGAGGTTGATAGGCAGCGATACGTTAGCCAGACAAAACGGATGACAAGTACAACAGTTCCGACATCTTGGAAGACAGAAACATCAGCCCCATGGCTCAAATGGGGCATGTGGTTATGGCTCGTCATACTTGGGGGCCTGTTTGCCTTATTGTTTCGCAACTTCATTTGTCGGATGGCATTAATTGCCTCTGACCGCTGGGGAGGTGATTGGTCTCATGCAATGGTCATCCCGTTCATTGCGGCATACTACATTTACCAACAACGTTCTAAAATACTCGAATTGCCTCGTCGTGTTTGCTGGCCGGGGCTGGGCATCCTGTTTCTGGGAATCTTCAGTTATAGCTGGTGGATTTACCCCGGACGCAATGACATGTTCCAAGGTTACAGCATGATCATCGCCCTCTTTGGGATGGTGCTATTTTTGTTTGGCATAAAACGCATGGGCATGCTCTGGTTCCCGGTGCTTTATTTGGCCTTTGCGGTAAAAGTCTCCGACCGTATTTGGGAACAAATTGCATGGAAGCTGCAATTGTTAGCCGCTAATTTTTCAGCCTTTGCGCTGAATTTTGTGGGCGCTTTTGTAGATTTAGATGTCACTGTTACGGGTTCGACGATTAAACTGTCATTTGTGCGCGATGCGGTGTGGGTCACCGAATCTTTGAATGTCGCTGAAGCTTGTTCAGGGCTGTGAATGCTTGCTGCATTTGTGGCGTTGGGGGTGGCAGTGGCCTTTCTTGCAGATCGAAGCTGGTGGCAGCGCGGGGTGATGGTGGCTCTCACGATCCCGATCGCGGTGATGGTGAACGTCGGTCGCGTGACCGTTCTAGGACTTGTGCATCTGGTTAATAAACAATGGGCCGAAGGTGATATGCATACCTTTGTGGGAATGCTCATGCTCATCCCGGCACTGCTTTCGTTTCTATGGGTCGGCTGGGTATTAGACCGAATTATTATTAAGCCAGAGATCGACCCGGTGATGCCCTTGGTTAAGGTTCATGGGGAACCGACTTTAGTCCCACGCATGAATGCCTTGTCGTTGCTACTGGGGTTTATCAGTGGATGCCTGTTGGCGTTATTGGTGGGGCTGGCTTATGGCTTGTTTTTAGCCTGCTTTAGACCTGGTTTATTAGGATCATGGTTTAGTCGCCCGGTGGTTGGGGCCTTGTTTGTGGGGGTGGGAATCTTGATTGTCTTGGGGATTGTGTTCCTACGAAGCAAGCTCTTAAAGGTTAAGCCAGCGACGCGTCACCAGATTGCTCAGGCGATTTGTTGTGGCGTTTTAGTCTGTGCAGTGAGTGGCTTAACTTACATCATTGGTTCTACGAAGTCTGTACTGATCAAAAAGCCTGTGCAGATGCGTCAGCCGCTGATTGGGATTCCTCAGAAGCTAGGCAACTGGGAAATGGTTTTGGATGAACGCTTGACCGCCGCTGTGCTTGAAGAGCTTCGCACGGAGTTTTATATTTCACGTCAGTACCGTGATGTGTCCGTGCCATTGACTGAACCGGGTTCGACGATTCGTTTTCATGTGGCTTATTACACCGGCACGCCGGACACGGTTCCGCATGTGCCTGAACGTTGTTTTGTTGCAGCAGGTCTTAA
>JAESSU010000460.1 GCA_016763955.1 Phycisphaeraceae bacterium
TGTAAAGTCAGTTTGTAATTCTCCATTGAGATAGACTTTTACTCGGCCATTACTTACAGAAGTACTGCTAAGAGTGCTGTCGGTGCAGTTGGCCAAAATATTGCGGGTCTTGCCTCTGATGCACGCGGTCGGTTCTACAGTCTTGATAACAACGCAACCCTTCGTGCTAGCGGTATTCAATCAGCAGGCATGGACTTTAGCGAATCCAACAACCTCTCGATTCTCGATGATTCACTTAATGGTGATTCGGATGTCACTGGCCGTCGCCGCTTGGCCTTTGTAGATGTCAATCAGCCCAACCTTTCCGTGCAAGCAACTTACCCCGGTGCGATTTTTGATCACCTTCAAGGTTACGGCTCTGCACTTGATGGCACGTTCTATTCGATCTATGACATTACCACGGTCGATGGAGGCGTTACCAATAACCAGCTCTTTAAATCCTTAGCGGACAACGCACCTGCCCTGTCCGTTAATGGTGATCTGGGTGATAACTTTGCCTTCTCAACCATCGCTGTCACGCCGGACACCGTCGATGGTCCGGGCGTGGTTTACGCAATTAATACAAGCACCAACGGCCAGACTGAACTCTACGTTTTGGATGACAGCCGTGAAAACACAAGTGCTGCACACTTCCTTGGGAAAGTCACTGACAAATTTGGTGCAGCAATCACAGATATCCTGTCAATGGATTCTGATGACCTAGGCATTCTCCACCTAGTGGGCTTTAACACCCAAGCACCCAACCCGACGACCACCATCGGCCAGACCAGTGAATTCACAGCCATTTCGGAAAATTATTCACCCATCGCCATGACAGTTACTGACACCGGACGCATCTTTGTGGTCAATGATAATGATGCTGATACCGATGGGGATGGCACCAAGGACTACGCACTTATTGAGATCACCCGCACGGCGAATCTCACCGGCGGCATCGTGACCTCCATCATCAACCATGGCATCATTCAAGACCCCAACGACATCCAAGACGGTCTGGATATCCAAAATATCTACACCCTCGAAACCGACCCCGTCACCGGTAAACTTTACACCGTCGGCACACGCGGAGACACCCAATCACGTGAGCCTTTTGAAATCAACCCCATCAACGGCGTGGCTCAAGCTGTGGGCACGTTGGAAGTCAATGGCGTTGCTGTGACACAGGACATCAAAGCACTTGCTGCTCAGGAAATTGTAGACCAAGTTCCAGAAGAAGCAGAAATGGTCTGGGTCATCGATGTGTCAGGAAGCACCACTGCGAACTTTGCCGGTGCACCCGTTGGAGACATCAATGGTGATGGTTTGGCAAACACGATTCTAGACTCAGAATTGGCTTCTCTAATTGATCTTAACCAGAGCTTAATTGATCAAGGGCTTGGCAGTTCCAATAGCGTTTCCATTGTGATCTTTGGAACATCAGCTCAAACCTTGGATATGGATTTCACGACATCGATTGAATTTGATATCACCACAACACCTTCTGCTGATGTCGATGGCGATGGTGTGGCTGACATCGTTCAGATTCTTCAAAATATTCAAATTGATACCGACCAAACAGGTGTTGGCACCGCGACCAACTATGAAGCCGCACTTACAGAAGCACATTCCGTCTTTGTAACGCGAGGCACACTTGCTGGCGAGGGTGTGATGACCTTCCTTTCCGATGGCGAGCCGACAGTGGGGTTAGCGACTGCTGAAAGTCCTTTGGGCGATCCTTTTGCCTATGGTGACGAAGTTGCTGCGTTAGAAAATTTAGGCATTCAGTTAAGAGCTTTCTCTGTCGGAAATACCGATGCGTTGCCAAACCTTCAAGTGATTGATGTTAATGCTCAGATAGTCAATACCACTGATGAACTCACCCAAGCGGTACTTGGTTCAGTCAATGTCGGCTTTGTTGAATTCCTAGCCATACGCGACAATGCTGATAACACACAATCTCTTATTGAAATCAACATCAATCCCATCGACAGTAACTCAGACAGTCTCTTTGAAGAGCTTCGGGTTAGCGAACGTGGCACAGTGATGTACGACGATGCAAGCAATTTAAATCTAAATAGTAACATTGTTGATTTCGACTTTAACGCTCAAGATGAATTGATCGCTATTGAAGAAAGTTCTGACACGGGCTTACGTGCCTTGCTATTGGTGGATCAGGATAATCCAAGTGCAAATTCACGTTTGACGACGGACTTTGGTGCAATTGATGCGAGTCTTAACGGCTATGCTTCGGATGAAGCGGGTCGATTTTATAGTGTGTTTGATAATGATGATCAGTCCAACCTCCAAGTCTGGACCAATGCAAGTGTGTTGTACACCATTGATCCGTCGGACCTTAACAGTGCAGCAATCACGCCGACGAACTTGCTCATCGATAGTGATGCCAATGGCATTCTTGATGTTTTCGATGCCGTGGATGTCAACGGTGATGGTTTAGCACAGGAAGTCATTGCGACACCTATTGCAACGTTAAGTCGTCCTAATCCACTGAGTACGGACTATGTGCCGATCAATGCGGTGGAGAATTTAGCACCCACTGGTGGTATCGCCGCAGCCGGTGCTAATATCACCATTACGGACTTTAGCAGTGCAGCGACTGGCGACGTGGTGCGTGGGACAATCACGCTTACGGCCAACGCAACTACTGGTGAAACAGTCACGATTAATGATGGCTTTAATACGTTCACTTTTACATTTGGCACAAATGTTGTAATTGGGGCAGACGCTGCGGCCACGATGGTCAATCTGCTCACGGCCATTGATGCTCAGACGCTTAATGTCCAGGCTGTGAATACCAGTGCCAATGGCAGCACTCAAGCATCAATCATCTACCAACAAGCAGGATTGTTTGCTAATTACAATGTCGTTGATATCGCGATCAACACAGCAGGCAGTGATCAACTGTACATGATTACGGATACAGGGACTGGTTTTGCGTTGTATAGCGTCGAGCGTGATGCTGATTTTGGAAGTATCACAGCTGTGACCCAAGTCACCAACGCTCAAGGTAATTTGATTTTCTACTTTGATGGTGTAAACAACTTAATACTTGCCAACATTCAAGCAACGGATTTTAATTCTGCCGTGGATGGTACGATGTATGTCGTTGCGACAGTGGATCGTAATGATGCAGAAAACGATGGTTTAACCAGCAGCGAACATTACGATGAAAACCTTGAACTCTTTAGAATCGACACCGCCACTGGCCAAGCGACTTCACTAGGGCTGTTAACCGATGGCACTGACAATTATGCAGTGAGCAGTTACCAAGTCACCGCACTGGCTAGTGAGCCTACTACCCAAACAATTCACGCAGTCTTGCGTCAAGGTGCAGTAGATAACCTAGTAACGATTGCAACAGCAGGAACAGCAACGGTCGTCAGTAATGGCGTGATCAAGATTGACAATGCCAATACGAAGATCAGTAGCATCGACTTCGTTGAACAGTATGAACGTTTTGGCCGTGTCTTAGAGCGTGCAATTGTGGCTGTTAATGACAATGTCAATCCAGCGACAGGACAAATTGAACGCCAACTGCTTCGTATCCCGACGTATGGTTTCAAGGATGTGAATGGCAATGAAGCCTTGATCACGAACTTTGATCCTAGCAATGACACTCAAAAGATAATGGACCTAGGTGTGATGCGTAGCAACCTCGTAGGTTACTCATCAGACTCACAGGGGATTTTCTTTAGTGTTATGAATCAAGGCGATGGGACCCTTAACGATTCACTATGGTCCAGCGAGCAGTACATTGCCATCGCTGCACAGGTTCAAGGTCTCGCATTCCAAACAGCAGACGGTACTGCTGACAATTTCTATTCCATCATCAATTTTGCAGGTCAAGCAACGCCCTTTACCACGGATGTCTCACGGCCCACGCCCCTAATGGCGACATCATCACCATGGATCAAGCGTTTGCAGAACTGGACCTCAAAACAGGTCGATTCACCGACCCCGTTCAGCTACTAAGTGCGGTTGGTTTTAGCTCGTTAAATATCTCTGATTTTGATGTCAATGCAGCAGGCAAGATCATTGGCATTGATAAGTCCGCTGGCGCTGGTAATACACGTCTGGTTCAAATTGACACCGATGCCCATTACAATGAACCACGCAATCTTGCCTTTACAACCGACACAGGGTCGGACATTTTAGATGTGCAAGTACCCTCTATTTTAGTGCACGCATTAACGGAAGACGGTGCAGTTGATGACAACCTCGTCGGCTATGCGTCTTCTTATGATCTTGAAGGTAATGTTTACTTCTACTCAGTCTATGACCATGAGCAGATGAACAACTTGCTACTTCGAAGTTATAACGACAACGCTGCGGGCAATGCAGTTAATGATATTGACCATATCCCAATGCCATCTCTGCAAGGTGAACTCTCAAATGACTACAACATTGAAGCTTTAGCTGTACTGGGTGTCCAAGATAGTTTTGGCAATGAACGTGTATTCTTCTTCCATGATCCAGTGACTTCTAATTTAAGAGATGTTAATCCATTCTTCCCTATCAATGATTCAACCATGTCACTGGTAGAAGTTTCCCGTGATGTCAATGGCAATGTCACCGGCAGCACCACGATCGGTAATGTGGTTGACCGCCTTGGCGGCGCGATCCATTCGATCTTCGATGCCACTGCCGATCCGACTGATCCACTGGTTCCCACACTCACACCTGCCCGCCCATTGGATCTATCGAGCTTGCTTGTGGACCCTTCAACAATCAACAACATTGATAATACAACTTCTCCGACCACCTTTGATATTCAGTTAGACATCACAGGCGGGCTCTCTGATTCACAGATATCTATATTTGTTGAGGCTGTGAATTTCTGGGAATCCATCATCATCGCCGATATCCCCGATTATACAGATGAATTTGGGACCATCATTGATGACCTGATCATCACAGCTAGTGGCCAAGAAATTGACGGAGTCAATGGTATTCTGGGTCAAGCGGGGCCGACTATTATCCGTGGTGCAGAAGATAACTTTTTACCTGCTGCGGGTATCATGCAGTTTGACACAGCGGACCTCGCGTCTTTGGAAGCCAACGGTCAATTGCGGGACGTGATTATCCATGAAATGGGACACGTTTTAGGGTTTGGCACACTCTGGGATTTACAAGGTCTTCTCAATGATACTGACCTTCAAAATCCATTTTTCACCGGTGTTCAAGCGACGGCTGAGTATGAATCCCTCTTCGGTATTACAGACTCAAGTGGGGTGCCAGTCGAGCAAGATGGCGGTCAAGGCACAGCTTATGCGCACTGGGATGAAACAACATTTGATAACGAATTGATGACCGGTTTTATCAATGCGGGGATCAACCCACTAAGTCGTATTACCGTGGCCAGTCTAGCGGATCAAGGCTACGGCGTTAACATCAGTAACGCTGATGCCTACTCGCCTCCAGGTACGGGAGCCTTAACGGGTCTGCAACTCTACGAAGACCAAGATGGTTGGATCTTCCTAGGTGGTGATGCACTAAACTACACAGGCAATCTCTCAGGGTCCTTTCTCGCGGCACAAAACTACAGCCACATCGCAGCACAAAACGATGGCACAGTCTTCGTCATCACCGGCACAGGTTTAGGAGCAACCCTTAGCCAAATCCCAGTGACCAACACCTCGGCGATCAATACCATCGGCACCATCAGTGACAACAGTGCGCTAACGCAATTACTGCAAGTCACCGCTGTGGGAGCTGATCCTAATAATGACAACGTGATCTATGGCGTAGGCTCAACTGCCGATGCCCTACTGCCAACGGATGTACTAGGCAGCCTCGGCACCCTGAATCTTAATGTCCAAGCGTTGACAGTGGTGAGTGATAATACGGTTTACATCGTTTCACTTAATGACAACAACACGGCTGGATCGACTACTGACGATTTCTATGAACTCTACAAAGTCACACGCGATGCCACGACAGGACTCGTTTCTAGTACAACCAATGTGGGTAAAATTGTCGATAGTAATGGTGTTGTAATCACCGAAATCAATGCCATCGCAGCAAACGCAGCGGACGAACTTTACATCATTGGTTACAACGCAGATGTGCCCAATCCCAATGTCAATGTCGGCGGTGATCTGGGTAACGATTACAACATCGTAGGCATCACAGCTGACAATCAAAACCAAATCTATGCACTAAATCTCGATCAAGGGCCTTACATTGGTCTGTACAACATCAATCGTGATACCGATGGCTCGTTGTCTGATACCGATGCTTATGAATTCGTAGCCAATGTCACCGAATCGACCAACGGCTTCCCACTGCTTAATATTCGTGCGATAACGGATAATGGCACCGACCTGTTCGCACTAGGCTATGCCCCGGATCAGTTGGTTCCATTAAATTCGATTGGTGACACCTCTGTAATTAATAGCGAAATTAACAGCTTGCAAGGGCTCACAATCACGACCGGCGATGAATTATTAGCAGTCGACCTGCGTTCAAATGGCCTAACTTACCTATATAACGTTGAGCGTAATGCGGTCAATGTCGTGACGGGGATCACACTCGTTGATGTCGTGAACAATGCCGGCCAGGCGATTTTAGGTCTTAGCGATCTGGAAGCTGGTGATACCGTGGGGACTGCAAGCCAAGTCTTCGGTGTTGGTTCTGCCGAGGGTGCCCTGCTACCTGCGGACTTGTTGGATAATCTCTCTACGATACTCGATGTCCGTGCCATGGCTGTCACCAATACGGGTGATATTTATGCGGTGTACAAGGATGCGACTGATCAGAACTTCCATCTTGCTTATATCGCATTACAAACTGATGGCTCGTTTACCTTCACGGACGTGGGCGCGATCGTTGATACGGGAAACACGAACATCTTCGACATCGCTGCTTTGGAAGAAAGTGGTGGCAACTTGTTCCTCGTGGGTGTTTCGGCTTCGGCCCTTTTGCCAGCCACTGCCGCGACGGATACCAATGATGCCTTAACCCTTGGAACGTCCTACAACGTTAAAGCCATCAGTGCGACAAACAGTGATAAACAAATCTTTGCGATCAACAATGAGCAGAGTTCTGCCCTATATGAAATTTCCCGTGATGCTTCAGGCAACGTCACAGCCTTTAACCGCATCGGCCAAATTGTCGATAGCAACGGCAATGCGTTTGTCGATATCCAAGCCACCGACTACGACCCGCAATCGGGCCTGCTTTCAGCAATCGGTATCAGCGGTAGCGATCTGGTTCCCACAGCGATTCAAACTGTGAATCTGGCGGGCGAAGATATCCGTGCGATCACCGTCATTAACAACGTGTTCTATGCTGTGGTGAGTATCCCAACCGGTTACAACA
>JAESSU010000461.1 GCA_016763955.1 Phycisphaeraceae bacterium
ATCACACCGACGCCTACCACTATTTGCAAGGCCGGGGTCTGGAAGGGGCAACGATCAAACACTTTGACGTTCGCTTTGACGCGGCCAAGTGGCGGGTATCCATTCCACTCTATGACCGGGCGCAGCGGTTACGGGGATTGATTGGCCGCACCCTGATCAAAGACCCGAACGGGCCTCGCTATTTTTACTACCCCTTCAACGGCCATGCACCACGGGGCTTCACATGGTTCAATGAGCATAATCTTGATCTGTCGAAGCCGGTTGTCGTGGTTGAGGGTATCTTTGATGCCATGAAGGTTTACCCGATTTACAAGAACGTGACCGCCGCCCTATCTGTATCCTTCCGAAACCCCGGCCTCGCGTGGCACAAACAAGTTACCAGATGGGTGACAATGTTTGACACCGGCAAAGGCGGTTCACTAGGGCGGACAAGAATGGAAAACAACATAGTTGAACCGGGGGCGAAGTGTTGGCATCTGTCACCACCCCCCGGACGTGATGACCCCGGCGAAAGTACCTCCGCCGAACTAAAAGCCCAACTCGAAACATTAACGGTTGGCAACGTACTGTGAGGGGCGTATCCTCACTTCTCTGGCCTCAAATGAGCGCACCGTGAAAACTGTAAAGGAAAGACCAAATGGTCATTAAGATTGGCAAAAACCCCGCTGTTGCCACAGCACAAGAAACCACCGAAACCGACGCACTAGACGGACTTGGTGGAACCCCCGAAACAAAGCAAGCAGAAACAACGGCACCAGCCTCCGATATGTCTGGGCTTGCGGGGAACACGCCTGCTGCCGCCTCATCCCATCTAAGCTATGGGGGCGAACAGCAAACTGCTATCAATCAGGTTAAAACTGCCCAAGACCTACGGACGCGATTGCGTGGCGGGGTTTGGGAATTCTATCTGGAAGTTGGGAGTTTCGCTAACCTGTACTTCCTTGACGGAACCGTGGCTGGGGAAGGCGTCTTCGACACCCCGATCACTGCAACTCACATGCTACAGATTGGTGGCGATTGGGTGAAGTTTATCTGCAATAAAAAGATCGAAGGGGACTGCATTGTCTGTGACAGCAACATGGACCGCTCGCAGCCCTCAACTGTCCAGATGTTTACCGTGATCAATACGACGCCTCACACGGTCAAGAAGGGCAAAAACGCGGGTAAGGTTATTCCTGCCCGTCTTCAAATGTTCTCAGCAACCCCGCAAGTCAGGGAAAAACTAATGAGCCGCGCTGTGAACAACGGTGGAACACTGGCCGGGAAACTGTTCAAGTTCACCAAATCTACCCCGCAAGAACCGCGCACTGGTGGCGACATTGAACTGGTCTCTGATCAGTACCCAATGGCATCTGTGCTTGCTAAATACCCTATGCTTGGCGGGGAAAAGTCGGATCAGCCGACCCAACCCATTGACTACGCCCAAGCGTTTCCGATCCTGACCAATGCAGAAATTGCTGCCCTACGCGCCGACGTGGCGTCTATGGCCGGATGGACTGCGCCGGGACAGGAAACATTCGCGCAACAGGCGGCTGCAACAGCGGCTATCGGTTCCGTGGGTGACGACGAAATCCCGTTTTAGGAAACTGGGGGGTGTGGCATAGAACTAGGAGACTAGGCTGCACCCATTACCCTATAAATGATCAGGTAACAAATGAAACAACCGCCACAACATTTTCCGCGTATGCAAACGCATGCCACTAGGGTAGACGCACTAGCATGGTATCCTGTTGGGACACCCGGCCTTGAGAAAATGCAATACCAAGCCCGAAGCGAGTTTGTCGAATTACGTTACTACAACGACCTTAGACCGGGCTTGGTGGGAGTACCCCGCACGTTAGCACCGCCACCTGTGGGGGACGCTGACCACCGCTCTGTTGGGGCCTTTGAATTCTATGATACCTTCACATCTGAACTACGCGCAGAGCAAACTGACTTCGTACCGGAAACCTTTGCAATGCTTGAGAATGAAATGGGGGGTATAGGGGAAGCCCCTACCGGCTTTGGCAAGACTACGACCGGGTGCAAGATCATCACTAAAATAGGACGCCCAACTTGCGTGATCATTCCCAAGGGCGATCTGGATTGGAAAGACGAAATCGTCCAACATACTACGATCAAAGAAAACGAGATTGATTATTGGCAGGGTCCGAACATCCCTGACGAAGGGGCCAAGGTTGTCATAGCCATGCTGCAATCCGTTTACCGGGATGGGGTGTATCTTCCGGAAGTTTACAACAGGTTCGCCTGCGTGATCTTTGATGAGGTTCACCGCCTTGGGTCACCGGAATTCAGCGCCGCAATCCGAAAATTTCCCGCCATGTTCCGGCTTGGCCTGTCTGCCACCGCTGACCGCCGCGACGGGAAGATGGACCTGATACATTCTCACATCGGGTGGCGACACGTAAAGGCCACCACTGACGCCGCCCAACCCGATTATTACGTGATTAATTCCACATGGACTGAACCCATAGGCTACGATGGTAAGGTATCCAAATATGACCCCTCCCGGACGAACCAAGCCAAACGGTCTATGATGAAAGACCCTATTCGAAATGCCTCCATAGCCAGCGCGGTTTACCGGGCGCACAAAGGTGGTCGAAAAACGATCCTTTTCATAGAGCAAACCAAACATGGTGACCTTCTGCACCAATCCCTACTCCAAGCCGGGGTGCCAGAAAAACTGATCGTGGATTACTACGGCACTGTGAACGCCGACGAAAAAGCACGGGCCAAGAAATGCGCCGTTGGCATCATAATTATTGCCACTTACAAGAAGGGGGCCGAGGGCACCAATTTCCCCGCCCTTGACTGCGTGGTATTTGCCCATCCGATCTATGACCCTATCCAACCTGCTGGCCGGGTGACACGGAAGCACCCCGGAAAGCCAAAGCCTATCGTTTTGGATGTGTGGGATAATGACTGCAAGACCCTAAGACACATTGCCGAAGCCCGTTGGGGCTTTCTTAGAAAGAACGGTGCAGATTGGAAGGGGGCGTTTAGTTGACAAACGCAATTCAGGGTATTAAGGTTGGGAGGCCGAACCAAAGGAACTCAACTGTGAAGCATTCACCAGAATATTGGGCCTCGCGTGGTGGGGGCATTCTGAAACGCCGACGCGACCGATACGCATCCGATCCTGAGTATGCCGCCGCCGCCCGTGAGCGGTCCCGGAAGTATCGTGAGAAGGCCAAACAGGAACGAGAAATCAAA
>JAESSU010000462.1 GCA_016763955.1 Phycisphaeraceae bacterium
CCCCCCGGGAACCCCCGGAACCCCCGGAAGTTTCCTTCAGTGTCTAGAAACCCTTCTGAAATTTTCCGATGGATTCAATAACCACTTTGGGCCAAGCCCAATGCTAAGGCTCTGCGAAGCATGGGATTTCCTGTGCCCCCGCAACCCCGGACTGGAAAGACAGAACTAGGCCCTTGATTGTTTTAGGGTAAAACTTCAAATTCCTCGCAACTGCATTGGTATGGCCTTCTAATAATATTTTTTAAGTTTCCGTGCTTTGAGTGTTTTCCGTGGTTAAAAAGTGTTCGTAAACATCACGATATATTTTCAAAAATGAGTTTCAGACATTTGCATCCTGTAACAGTCTGGCTAAAGTTGTACCCATATTAAGTAATTGTTTTACACCCTGGAGTGATTTCGATGTCCAACCCAATTCGCGTTACCGTGTGGCATGAGTACCGTCATGATCTTGAAAATGAAGCTGTCAAAGCCCTGTATCCCGATGGCATGCATTCGGTTATGAAAGCGGCAATTGAAGAGCATCTTGGGGCAGCGGTTGTTGTCCGTACCGCAACATTAGATGAGCCTGAACACGGTCTAACCGATGAAGTTCTGGCCAATACCGATGTTATGACATGGTGGGGCCATTGTGCTCATGGCGAAGTTAAGGACGAAATTGTCGATAAAATTCAGAAGCGTGTCCTTGAAGGAATGGGGCTTATCGTTTTGCACTCAGGGCACTATTCCAAAATTTTCAAACGTCTGTTGGGTACGACTTGTTCCTTGCGTTGGCGTGAACAAGGTGAACGTGAAATTCTCTGGTGCGTGAATCCCGGCCATCCCATTACTGATGGTCTGGATGACGAAAAATTCGAACTGGAAAACACCGAGATGTATGGCGAATATTTCGACATCCCCACGCCTGATGAACAGGCCTTTATCAGCTGGTTTGAAGGTGGCGAAATTTTCCGTTCGGGCAATTGCTGGACACGGGGTAAAGGTCGGATTTTTTACTTCCGTCCCGGCCACGAAACCTTCCCAATCTATTACAACAAGAATGTCCGCCGCGTGCTGGCTAATGCAGTGAAGTGGGCAGCTCCAAGTAGCTCTGCCCCTGTGCGATTAGATGCTCCTTGTATCAAAGAACCTTTAGCCCCTATTTCATCGACGCATGTCGTTGATGAGTCACTGCATAATCACTGAGGAAGAGGCAGTAGTGATTAGTGATTAGTTAAAAGGCAGGAGTTGCAAGCATCAGTTATGATGTGCAGTTGTCGTATCAAAATTTTTTGTCCTTCGTTACTCCCTAATCACTAGTCCCTATTCCCATGAAATACGTCATCATCATCCCCGACGGCGCAGCCGATCACCCGCTTGAAGAACTCGAGGGCAAAACGCCCTTTGATGCAGCACATATTCCTAATATGGACAAGCTTGCGATGATTGGTAAACAGGGGACTGTTGCCACAACGCCTGAGGGTTTTCCATGTGGTTCAGATGTTTGCAGTATGTCATTGCTAGGCTACTCACCAGTGAAGTATCACAAAGGTCGTGCGCCCCTTGAAGCGGCTGCACTGGGCATCGAGTTAGATGAGGCGGACTGGGTCTTTCGGATTAATTTTGTCACCGTTGTTGAAGGTCTGATGCAAGATCACTCAGCAGGTGCGATTAGTTCCAAAGAAGGTCAGCAGCTACTGACTGATTTTGTGAAGCTCATTGATGATCCGGATATCAAGGTGTACCCGGGCGTGAGCTATCGTAATATTTTGGTGGATCAATCTAACCGCCTCGGAAGTTCTGCCCTCGGAAGCTCTGATCCGGGAAGTGGTAAGGGCCGTGATTGGAGCAAGCTTAAGACCACACCTCCGCATGATATCCCCGGTGAGTCCAAGGACAAGTATCGCCCAACAGGTCCCAATGCTGCTTTGCTTAATGACCTGATTGATAAAAGTGAAGCTCTTTTTGCAGGCCATGAAGTGAATCTCACACGTCGTGATTTAGGTGAAGCGCCCGCGACGCATATCTGGCCTTGGGGTCAAGGGCAAAAGCCCATTGTCCCCACTTTTGAATCTCGTTTTGGTCTTAAAGGTGCGATGATTACCGCAGTGGATTTGCTTGCTGGTATTGCCTCATTTATCGGTTGGGATCGGCTCGATGTCCCCGGCCAGACAAGCTATCACCATGATCAGGATTACGCAGCCGCTGGTGAGCGAGCTATTAAAGCAATTGATGATTACGATGTCGTTTGCGTGCATGTCGAAGCGCCCGACGAAGCGTCTCATCAGGCAGATTCTCAAACCAAAGTCGCAGCCATTGAAGCCATTGATAAACACATCGTCGGCCCGATTCACAAGGTCTTAGAAGAACGCAACAGTGAGTTTGGCGGCTATAGAATTTTAGTCTTGCCCGATCACTACACCTCCGTTGCCACGCGCAAGCATGACCCCACGCCTCCGCCATTTATCATGGCAGGCAAGCATATCAGCAACGTCGTCTCCAAGCCCTTCAATGAACACAACGCCCAGCACGCTGACTTGCACATCAAGCACGGTCACGAACTGATGGAATTCTTCCTTCATAGCGGTAAATGATTCCCCTCAAACCGTGCAGTGGTTTAGAAGGATATCTTTCCGTGATTCCGAGGAATTGTTTTTCTCCTTAGAATGGTGAATGATGTTTACTCAAGAATTTTTCGATTCCGACAAGTAGCTCCTTTTGAGAAGGAGTTTTCCCTTTGCATTTATCAGCCCATGGACGGCCTGAGTGAACGACATCCCAGTCTGATTTGGCTTGTTCGTACCGACCTTTACCAGGGTCGTGGTTGCCGAATCCATCAAGAAAGCTATTCCATAAAGGGGTTTTCCATTTAATCAGTGCAGCCTCAACTGTCCCGATCATATCGGAACTCGCGTCTTCAAAGATCATGAAACGACATGAAAATGAATCTGATGACAAGTTCTTGGTTATGTCTATGCTGTTTCTGTGTTGATTAATTCGACTCCATAGTTCTGTGGTTTGTTTTTTGACAGTATGAGATGTACGTGATTGTCTCCATCCACTTGCAACTGCCTTGCCAACATAGATTGGGAAATCATAGGATAACCGATTTAATTCAGAGTACCTGCTATAAATTTTGCTTCGGCCCGTGTAATAAATCATGTAAACACCAGTACCATGAAATTTTTCAGGAGAAGCCAGTGGGTGGACTGGTGTGCCATTGAAAAATCTTACGGCATTTTTCACCAGTTCAGCAAACGCATCATTTCTGTAAACATGCTTTTGACGGTCAAATGGTTCTCGCGTAACTAGTGAGGTTTGCTTAGACATGAACGACAGCTTTCTTAAGAGCAAGTGTGTTATGTAATTCTTTGGCGATCACCTCGACCATTTTGACAGGAACAGCGTTCCCCAATTGGCGCATTGATTCAGTCCAAGATCCTTCAAAAATCCATTCGTCAGGAAAAGTTTGTAGCCTGGCACTTTCACGCACAGTGAAATAACGCACCGAATCATCAAGCATGCGCATCATGTTTTCACCGCCAGGCACTCCATGGTCGCCAGCTTTGAGTGTCTTGGCTGGAGCGTCGAGAGGACTTCCCGTGTGGCCCGGGTAAGCTTTGGCCCCTGCGGTGCAAAAATGGTTGGGAATCTTGGATGAAGCGATGCCTGGCACGACCTGTGGCAAGTCAGATATTGCATCTCTTGCCGTTTGCCAAGGCTTGAGGAGCATAGAGGGAAACAAGCATGACAAATTTGAAATTTTTCGCTGTAAGGAATTTGGCAACGAGGGGCGATGTCTTTTTGCCACCCGGTGGCGTTCCCAGTAATTGCCTGTAACCCACATATCATAAAGAAGTGCATCTTCTTCATGCGTTGGAGAAGGAAAACCAAAACGTAAATTTAAGTCCTCACGTACCCCAACGATCAAAACTCTTTCACGACGCTGTGGTACACCGTAATTTGCAGAATTTAATAATTGGAAAACGACATTGTATTTAAGGCTAGTTATGTCACCCTCTGTGAACACTTTTTCTAGTCTTGCTAAGTGGTCGGCCCATTCTTCATCCTCATGGCGTGTGATGTCAGGAAATGTTAATTGATGGATGATGTATTGATAGTAATCGGAAAAATTTTGTCGCATCAATCCCTTGACATTTTCAAAAATGAAGGCCTTGGGCTGGATTTCTCGGACTGCGCGGATTGCGTGGGGAGACATGTTTCTTTTGTCGTCCATTCCTGCGTGTTTTCCACCCAAGGAAAACGGTTGGCATGGTGGGCCACCGGACACAAGATCCACGGCCCCTGAAAATGGGCTAAAGTCAAAATGAGAAATATCTCCTTCAATGATCTGCGAGCCAGCCAATTGGGACAAATCAAGCGATTGATTGCGACGTAACGTCGCACAGGCGTTGGAATTCCATTCCAGCACTGCGGTATGGTGAAAGCCTGCATTGGCTGTTGCCAGTGCTAGACCTCCAGCGCCGGCGAATAGTTCGATGGATTTCATTCTGTAAGTGTATCTAATTTTATCAAGCAGTAGTAACGTAGGGCATCATTTAAACTAGTTTTTACCCCATGGTCATTGCTGCATCATCTTCACCGAGTAATTTAAATCGTAACATTTGACAGGCCATTTTTGCGGCACGGTCACGGATGGTTTGGCGTGTGCCTAGGAAGGCGAAACGCCTTGCGGTGACGTTACTACGGTCTGCTATGGCTAACCAGACGGTGCCTACGGGTTTGTCTTCACTGCCGCCGTCTGGGCCTGCGATGCCGGTGACGCTAATTGCAAAATCACTGTCTGCTTGCTGGCGTGCGGATTGAGCCATTTGTAAGGCAACAGGTTCACTGACCGCGCCATGTTCGGTGATCATATTTTGGGGGACACCAAGTTCTTGCGTTTTCATTTCGTTGGCATAGGTCACCCAGCCACCTTTAACGACACTGCTACTGCCGGGCACATCGGTGAGCCGCTTGGCAATGAGTCCGCCGGTGCAGCTTTCAGCAGTGACGATGGTTAAGTTTCGTTTAATGAGCATGTTGACTAGGACATCTGCTAGCGTTGTATTTTCTGTGCCAAAGACGATAGGACCTAGGCCGTCTTCCACGATTTTGCGAGTGTGATTTAATTCATCTGTGGTTCGTTGTAGGGTTTTAAATTCACTGCGGATGCGTACCGCAACAATGCCTTGTGAAACGGTAGTGCCCACTAGCGGATTGCGTTTGCGATTAAAGAGTTCGCCAAGTTCATGCGCGACGGTGCTTTCACCTCTGCCAAAGGTGTTGACCTTGAGGGTTTGGATGAATCGTGAGGACGGTGCGTGCTTGATCACTTCGGGGAGGATGTTTAGTTCCCACATGGTTTTCATTTCACTAGGCACGCCGGGTGTGATGTAGATTGTTGCTTTGTTGAGCTGGGCAATGATTCCTGGTGCCGTGCCACAGGTGTTTGGGATCAGTGTCGTTCCCACGGGGTGGTAAGCTTGAACTTTGTTGCGCTGAGGCATGGGTTTACCGCGACGGGTAAAAAACACTTCGATCGAGGGTAAGATTGCCTGATCCATCACAAGTTCAGTGTCCATTGCATTGGCTAATGCTTGGCGAGTTAGATCATCATCAGTCGGCCCGACCCCGCCGGAGATAATGATCAGTTCCACCCGCTTGCTTGCATAGGTGATCATGTCACTAATGGCAGTCACATCATCAGCCACCGTCTGATGCAATAGCGTCATAATCCCCCGTGATGCTAATTGGGCAGAGAGGAACGCGGAGTTGGTATCGACCGTCTGGCCGAGCACCAGTTCGTCACCGATTGAAAGAATAGCTGCTTGCATAGGGAGATATGGTAATCGGGTCAGGTGATTAACGCATGTTCAGGTGCGTTTGATCGATACCTAGGAGGTGAATCACGAAACCTGTTATATTTCGCTATAATGCTTCGCATGAGCATTACACATGACAATAAAATCCTTGGCAAGCCTGTTGCGAACATAATCATGCAGCAGACCCTTGCCCATGTTCAAAAAATTAAATCGCAAACAGGTGTGACCCCATGCCTAGCAACCGTCCTCGTCGGCGAAGACCCCGCATCCCATACCTACATCCGCATGAAGCTCAATCGCTGTGAGCAGGCAGGGATCACGTCCCGTCATATTAAACTTGATGACAAAACCACCACGCAACAGTTAGTCACGCTGATCACTGAGTTGGGTAACGACCCGACTGTCAATGGCATTTTGTTGCAGCACCCCGTGCCATCACAGGTTGATGAACGTGCTGCATTTGAAGCAATCCCCGTGTGCAAAGATGTCGATGGCGTGACCTATGGGAGCTTTAGCCGCATGTGGTTTAATGAGCCCGGCTGCTTCCCAAGCTGTACCCCGCAGGGCATTATGCTTTTGCTCCAAGCCGCAGGTGTACAACTCAAAGGCAAGCACGCAGTGGTCATCGGCAGATCCCCGATTCTCGGCAAACCCGTTGCAGGTTTACTCCTTGCTAAGCACGCAACGGTCACCATCTGTCACAGCCGGACAGAAGATTTACCAAGCATCGTTAAGCTAGCGGACATCGTTGTAGCCGCTGTGGGAATCCCAGAATTTGTCCAAGGTGATTGGCTTAAGAGTGGTGCGGTCGTGATGGATGCAGGTTACAATCCCGGTAACGTGGGTGATGTGCATTTTGAGTCAGCCCAAAAAGTTGCAAGCCTAATCACTCCCGTCCCCGGCGGCGTGGGCCCCATGACATTAGCGATCTTGATGCAGCAAACTGCACTAGCCGCTGCACAGCAACTAGGTGTCACGGAGTAATTGTCAAGGAATTTCGAATTTGGGATTTTGAATTGATTTTGTTAACCCAAACAGATTGAAAATTCGAAACGTCTTCACAAATCCGAAATCCGAAATTTAAAATTAAGCAACCTATGTCCCAACTCAACAGTCCCTATCAAATTCAACGTGCAACTGGCGTGTGTGCCTTTACCAATCGCTCTTTAGAGCCCGGTGAAATTTACATTGCCACGCTCGTAGATGCGCCCTTACCCGAAGGTCAAAAGCCCGCCAAGGATGA
>JAESSU010000463.1 GCA_016763955.1 Phycisphaeraceae bacterium
ATGGCCGGGGATGTGGACGATTTGCTGACAATTACGGCACTGTACACGGCGGCCTGCATCGCGTTGCATGGCTTTAATGCTATGCGTGCAATACTTACATTTAAATAAGATTCGCTGGGTGTAATCTTTATGACCACGCAGACGTTTGATGCCATCTGGGATCATAACCGAGTCCACAAATTTCATGCGGACATTACCCATGCGAATACGATCACCGTCTTTGATTTGGACCTTGCCCTTGATACGAACACTATTAACCTTCGTACCATTGGAAGACCCTAGGTCACGAAGATACCAATGCTCACCTTTATAAGAAATGCACGCATGTGCAAAAGAGATCCGTGACAACGGCAAGGGCATGTCATTGCTTAGGTCCCGGCCAATGGTGACTTCTTTACGCTTATAGCTAAGCTTAAATGCCGCAGTTTTATTTTTATGACTTGCCAGAAGGAAGGGCATGGCGTTTTCTCGTTATTAAGGTGTGACGGTTTGCATCACATCAGAAACAGATTGAAGGTTTCGGTAACTATTGCGGATTTTGATCCAGTCGACATTACCTGGATCTGTTAAAAAAAACAACTCGTTATGTGATGCAAATTGCGTGTCAGGGTCTTGCCAGTATTCAAAATTCACATGACCGTCTGCATAGGAGATCGATGTGCCTCGCGTATGAAACGTTGCCATATAATCAATCCAACTATATTTTTGCCCTTGACGGACATACATGATCCATGAACCAATATTCCAGCCTCGTGAGTCAAGCTCTTCTAACGCGAGCATCTGAGCAGACGGGTTAAGAATATCCGCATAATCATCGGTTCCAAACTGAGCCCAAGAGTGGGTTGGCGAACTTAAATGTTTGTCCCAATTTTCACCCCGCAAAGGCGCAACGATACTGTAGCTACGTTGGTTGCCTGTTGGATCCGATGGGCAATGCCAAATCTTTAATGTACGAACATACGAATAAAGTTTGCCTTGCTCAATTGGAGCCCAGCCCGCACCACGTTTAACCCAACCATCGGTGTCGTCGGGCAACGAGTTGATTAACTTCTGGTTGTTATCCGAAGGATAGACGACCCAAGCAATGGCTAGCTGACGCAGTGAATTTTCACAAAAACGACGCCTTGCCTGTTCACGGGCGCTTTGTAAAGCCGGTTGAAGAATCGCAATGAGCATTGTAATGACAGAGATACTCACAAGTAACTCAATGAGACTAAAGCCACGTCGATAAGAACAGCATTTACAACTATTTTTTAATGTGTAATGAATCATGTCGGTCTGGAAGACCTTTATTAGCTACCGGATTACTACCTCAAATATCTACAAGCACAAAACAGTCTTAAACTGTTTTATTGACTAAAGATACGCTCATTAGCGTGAGGCAATCAATCGTTCCGGGCAAATGCGTATAAAACGTCATCTGCATGTCTATTCTATAACAAGGGCCTGCGTAACCACCCCCTCAGGCGGCATCAGCATTGCGTCACTTAGCATGACTTTCTTGCTGTATAGAACTGCCATAGTGTAACATTTAAAGGCTTTGGCTCCAAACTTTATCTTATTTTTTTTCAGTTGGTCTCCAAATACGCTATCATGCCCCACTTGTCCGAGATAAATCAACCTTAGTTTTTGCGAAAGTTCCAAACCCCTTGTCTGAATCCACCAACGCATTTGAAGCCTTAAAATTGGCTGAACCCCTACTTCGTGCACTTTCCCGCAAGGGCTATGACACACCAACCCCCATTCAGGCAGCTGCAATCCCTGTCGTCATGGAGGGCAAAGATGTCCTAGGCTGCGCACAGACAGGCACAGGGAAAACTGCTGCCTTTGCACTGCCCATACTCCACCAGCTTTGCCCGCCCCCGCAAGTCCACCAAGCGAGCAAGTCCCATAAACCCCGCAAGCCTAAATACCGTGATTTGCGTGCTCTAGTTCTTGCTCCCACCCGTGAGCTAGCTGCACAGATCCACGAAAGCTTTCGTGAATATGGACACTACGCAAGACTCAAATCCGCAGTGATCTTCGGGGGTGTCAGTCAATACCATCAAGTCAAAGCCTTGCAAAGCGGCGTGGATATTCTCGTCGCCACGCCCGGCCGTCTGATGGATCTCTACGATCAAGGGCATGTGAATCTCGACGAAATTGAAATTCTAGTTCTTGATGAAGCAGACCGAATGCTCGACATGGGGTTTGTCAAAGACATTCGTCGCATCATCACTTACATGCCCCAAAAACGGCAGAACCTGCTCTTTTCTGCGACGATGCCCAAACCGATCCGTCAGTTAGCTGACGCGATTTTGCGTAACCCCGTTTCAATTCAAGTTGACTCACAAGCATTAAGTGCCGCAGAAACAGTCAAGCAACAAATCTGCTTAGTTCAAAATGCACGTAAAGCTGATTTGCTTTGTTACATGATGCACAACATCAGTGTTTCACGAGCTATTGTCTTCACGCGAACCAAAATCCGAGCAGACCGTTTAACCCGGTCACTCACGCGTGAAAATATCGAAGCTGAAGCGATTCACTCCGACAAATCACAGCATGCTCGCACACGTGCGCTAGCTCGATTTAAACGCGGTGATTTACATGTCCTAGTTGCCAGTGACATCGCTGCTCGTGGTGTGGACATCGATAATATCTCACATGTATTTAACTTTGATATGCCCGGTGATCCTGAAACTTACGTGCACCGAATCGGACGCACCGGACGTGCAGGCTTAGAAGGCGTTGCAATCACCTTTGTCAGTGAAGATGACGAAAAGGCCCTGCGTTTAGTCGAACGCCATCTCAAGCAACCCATCGAAGAATTAGAACACCCTTACGACAAGCCAGAGTTTACACGCAACGCAAAGCCTGTGAAAAAAAGACGTGCACGGCATCCTATGGACAAATCATCACGAAGCCGTGAACCGGGTGAAAACAAAGGCTCCGCAGGCCCACGACGCCCACGTAAAAAACGAACCTTCGAAAAAAAAACAAACGTAAAAACAAAATCAAATGATGGTTCAGCCACCCCCCAAAAAGGCAATCACAGTGCCAATCCCAAGAAAAAACCAAAGAACAATAAAAGACGTCCACCGCGCAAACCCGATGCCAATTGAATCAAAGTCTAATCTTTGCGATGATAGACCTACTCATAAGCTTTATTAAAAATTAACTGGAGCCTTCATGCGCCCACAACGCCCAACGCCACCCAAACCTGACATTGCTGAGCATGGCTCACCGATCAACGATCAACCTCAAGTCATGGACCGCAGACTTTTTGTCCAGCTACTGGTCTTTACTGATTGCACAGACAGCAGCGAAGTTGTCCAAGCAATGGAAAAAGCAGGCATCGTCGGCGCAGTTTATGAAGACCTTCACGATGCCAATGGCATTGCGATCCTTGCACTACATGAAGATCCAAATTTCTTTGTGACAACTTGGCGCAACATGCTCAAAGGCTGTCCTTTTGATCTGATGACCCATCTGCCGGACATGACAATGTTTGGCAGAACCTACAGCATCGGTTACGAACCCAATCTCCAGGAAGTCCTCTTTGACCGACCAGTCAATACAGCGACCAATCCAAAGTGGCCTTGGGCGATTTGGTATCCATTGCGCCGCAAAGGTGAGTTCAACAAGCTCAGTGCTGAAGAGCAACGTGCAGTGCTCATGGAACATGGCACCATCGGCATGGCGTTTGGGGGACACGATCTGGCACACGACATTCGTCTCTCTTGCCATGGCTTAGACCGCAATGACAATGACTTTGTGCTCGGACTTCTGGGCAAAGATTTGCACCCACTTTCTGCACTGGTTCAAACCATGCGTAAGACCAAGCAAACCTCAGAACTACTTCAATGTCTTGGCCCCTTTTTCGTCGGCAAAGCGATCTGGCAAAGTAAAGCGTAACACAAGCACCCCCCAAATTTAGAACTTGCGCAAGACAAAACGACAGGTCGGTTTGCTCAAATAAATGAGTCACACACGCCAGCTATTTAACCACGCATCACCAAGAGAAAGTTCATCGTGGCAACCCCCAAATTTACCATCGAAGAACGTCTAGCCAAAGCCAAGGCCATACTCAAACAAGCAGATCAATCCCAAGTTCTAAATTATTGGGATCAACTTAGTGATGATCAAAAAAAACAAATACTAGGCCAAATTGAATCAGTCGATTGGGTTGAAGTGACCCGACTCGTACAGTCCCATGTACTTAACACCCCCGAATTTATTGCTCCTAAAAGTATTGAGCCTGCACCTTATCTGCCACGGATCCCCAGCAAGAACCTAGCGGACAAATACAAACAAGCCAAAAAGGCAGGCGAAAAACTTTTGCGCGACGGCAAAGTCGCAGCCTTCACCGTCGCAGGTGGACAAGGCACACGCCTTGGCTGGAATGGCCCCAAAGGATCCTATCCCGCAACGGCTATCCGCAAGATTCCCTTGTTCTGCTGCTTCGCGGAATTCATCCGTAAGGCTGAACAAAAGTTTGGCACCACCATCCCTTGGTACATCATGACCAGTCCGATTAATGACGCAGCCACACGCGCGTTTTTTGAAGAACATGGCAACTTCGGCTTACGAGCAGACCACATCATGATCTTCCCACAAGGCATGATGCCCGCCTTTGACTCAAAGACTGGTAAAGCCCTGCTCGAATCACCAGATACCCTAGCCATGGCTCCTAATGGGCATGGCGGATCACTCAAAGCACTCTACACCTCGGGCGCAATTGCAGACATGAAACAACGGGGCATTGAACAGATCAGCTATGTTCAAGTTGATAACCCGCTCGTCAAAGTCATCGACCCACTGTTCATTGGCTTACACGCAAAATCCCAAGCAGGTATGTCCTCTAAGGCATTACCTAAAGCCTATGCCCAAGAAAAAGTGGGCGTCTTCTGTAAAGTTAACGACAAAGTCAGCGTCATTGAATATTCCAATATGCCCGATGAACTATCGGAGATGCGCGATGAAGCAGGCGAGCTGGTGTACAAAGGCGGGAGCATTGCGATTCATGTCATGGCTACTGACTTTGTTGAAAAAATTAACACACAAGAAGGCGGCTTTGCCCTACCTTACAACCGTGCAAACAAAAAGGTCGCCTATTGGGATCATAAAAATAATGCCACCGTCACACCCCAGACAGCCAATGCCGTTAAGCTTGAGACGTTTGTGTTTGATGCCCTACCTTTATGCCAAGAGTCGGTGATTCTTGAAACAGATCGGATCGAAGAATTTTCGCCGATTAAAAATGCAGATGAACCCGGAGCACTAGACTGTCCTGCAACTTGTAAGCAAGGTCAAACTGACCGTGCAGCTCGCTGGCTTGAAACCAAAAATGTCAAAATCCCACGCAAAGCAGATGGTAGTGTCGATGCAATCATCGAACTAAGTCACCTTAAAGCTATCGACCCCGAAGACCTTGATGACATGGACTTGCCTGCCGCGATTGATGCTGGCACAGAAGTATTAATCTAACCCCCCCCCGGGAACCCCCGGAAGTGTCGCAGCTATTTCCTGTAGCGATGTTGATCGTGATCC
>JAESSU010000042.1 GCA_016763955.1 Phycisphaeraceae bacterium
CACTGCTGCGCGGGGCCCTATCACACGAGCCATAAAGGATTCACGGGAGCGTTCGTTTTTCAGTTGAATCATTTGATCCATCGCTGCATCTGCCATCGCCCGAGCAGTCGTGCGAATCACCATGCCCCCGACGATCGTGCGAATGCTCACCATCTGTCCACGTCGAATCACCAAGGCAGGTCGAACGTCATCGACTAAAAGTGTCTGTTTTTTACGGATACTTCGTGATGCAATGAGCCCCACGACCTCGCTGAGTTTGCGAAGAGGCTTTGCATGATCACTGTGAAGTTCAACTTCCTGAACTTGTAAATCACCGGGGCCAAATTGATCACCACGGCGGATATTATTAATCGCAACCAATGCTAAAGTTTTATAAGAAACCTTGGCGGTGACGCGCGTTTGACTAACAAGTGTTGACCCACGCCAACGACCAATCGTTAAAGGTAGCCGACCTAGTTTTGCAGAGCCGATCACTTGAATTTCAAACCGATCCATCAACGCAGGCGACTGCAATTGCCGTTTATCAACAGACGAATACTTCACAACCAACTCTTGGTCGGAGTAACCGGTGTACTGTAAAAGGAAATTTTCCACCTGTTTCTCAACCGTCAAAGCATCATCTGTTGTAATGGTTTTATTAGGATTAGAAACAACAGTGGTTTGAGTCATCACACTCACTGGATCACCGATTTGAACCTGACAATTTGCAGCACCGGTTAGATTCAAGCGTCCCCAATTCACCCCCATGCCTGACAGATGTTTATTGACCATCCGTAAGGTGATGCGGGTTTGAGCCTGACTACCTTTGAGCTCAACAACGACAGAGCCGCCAAGTTTTTGTGCGGTGTCTCCTGTGAGATATGCAATTTCACGAAGCTGGATTAAATTATCATCCGATGTCGCAGAGGACTTTAGCTGCACGCGGTCGACACTTGCTGCATAAACTGGACAAACCATCACAAGCATCGCAAGCAATGCGAGGGTGATTTGGGTTGTCAGGTTTTTAGCAGTTCGGATCATTTTTGCCTATTTAAAAGGGGTTTTATCATTACTCTGCGTTTACGTTACTTTTTTAGAATCTCTTAAGGTTACTGATAACTTCTAGCGTCGAGTCAGCTGCTTGGATGGTCTGTGAATTAAGTTCAAATGCACGCTGAGCCTTGATCAATTCGACGAGTTCGATCACGGGGTCCACATTGGAAGCTTCAAGTGAGCCTTGCAACATTGCACCAAAGTTGTCGGTATTGGGGTCGCCCACGGTGGGCGGTCCTGATGCGGAGGACTCTAGATAGAGATTGCCACCGATCTGCTTAAGGCCATGCGGGTTGATAAAGTTGGCCACTTCAAACTGACCCACTTCCTGTAAATCAGCTTCGCCGGGGATAGAAACTAAAACGCGGCCATCGTTACTGATCGTCACGTTTTCTGCATCAGCAGGGATGTTGATATTCGGTTCAAGACGTGGGCCATTAGAGTTGCCTAGGACCATATCGCCTTCGGAGTTAATAAAGAAATTACCACTACGGGTAAACGCAGTGGTTTCAGATCCGCGTGTAATATTCACTTGGAAGAAACCTTTGCCATCGATCATCACATCCAAGGGACGATCGGTGACCTGTGCTGAGCCAGTTCTAAAGTCGATTTGTGTATTGCTCACACGCGTTCCTAAGCCGACATAAAGTCCGGCAGGTCGCTGATCACCATTTCCGTTTTCAACGCCTGGTTGCATTTTTTCTTCGTAGAGCAGGTCCTCGAAATTGGTACGAGATGCCTTAAAACCAGCATTATTTGAGTTCGCCAGATTATTGGCGATGACATCAATGTTTGTTGACAGGGCTGAGAGTCCTGAAGCTGCTGAATGGAGTGCTGCAATAGCCATAGTGCTTTACCTGTTCTATACCAATCGTCAATGATCTTGTCTTGTTACTTGTGTACGCGTCATATTGTTTTATGCCTCCAAAGCATTTTCAACGCGGGCAAAACATACCCAATGGGTATCTATCAAACGCGTCCGAGTGTGTTAATGGCACGGTCGAGAAGTTGATCCTGATACTTGATCATGTTTGCGTTGCTGTTAGCTGCTTTGGTTGCTTCGGTGAGTTGCATTAATGTTTTAATAGGATCGACGGATGACTGTTCGATGAAACCTTGCATCACGGATGCTCGGGGAGCTATCTGACGAAAATTGTCATCTTGTGAGGGCATGCCATAAAGGTTTTGCCCGCGTTTAATCAGGTGATTAACATCCTTAACGCCGGTGATCTGAAGACGAGAAATTTCCTCGCCATCGACTAAAATTCGGCCATCGCTTTGCACCAAGATATCACCGGTTGCAGGGAGTTGGATCGGTGCGTCATCGGTCCCTAGCAATTTGTGTCCGCCTGTGATGGTTGCCAAAAAACCCTGTGAATCACGGGTAAAACGGCCATCACGAGTCAGTTCAATGGCAGGCTGTCCGTTCCGATCTGGAATTTGTACCGCAAAGTAAGTCTTTGCTTCATCCAATGCCATATCAAAGGGATTGTCTGTCTGCTTAAACTGTCCCCGGTCGTGCTGGGTTAACTGCATACCTGCTAAGACACCGCCGCCAAGTTTGTCGAGCATGTCTTTGCTGAACATATAACCTAACTGATCTTCCATGGATGCCGTATCACGCTGCTTGATACTCGGAATATCCACCTTAAACCCAACCGTCTGAGCATTGGCTAAGTTATTAGCAAATACATCCTGACGGTAGGTATTGGACAAAACCCCTGAAGCTGAGAGATACAAACCGTAATTCATGATTCAGTCTCCATCATCTTGCGTAGTTCGCTAGCTTGATCTAACTGCTGATACTTATGAATGGGATAGTTGGTCGTGGCTTGATCGACATCAAATTCGCCGCCGACAAGACGCAACAAAGGCTCGGCTTGGCTTTGACGAATCGACTGCTCAAAATAGTGAGCAGTGACTGCCAAACGAGCCATACGCAAAACACCCTGTCCAATGGATGGGTCTTTGGTGTCTCGCATTAATTCCAGTAGTCGTTTTGCCACAAATCACTCCTTACAAAACTCAATAAGCGCACGGGCCACTGCGTTTACTTATTGCAAGTGGTGTACCAGAGTGATTTACAGACTCAAAACAGCCCTCAACATAGAACCTAAAGCATTAAAAACAAAGCAATTACATTATGAACGCTCATACTAAAACGTACCTTGCGCACTAGCGGGTCATTTCTGCGCACCGGCTACCGATGCGCAAGAGCTAGCGTAATAGCGCAAAGTATGCGCCACTTGAAAGTGCATACACTGGCAAAATGCCAACCGCGTAAAGGAACCGCGCTCAAAGATAATTTTTCAAAATAAAATTCACGCAAAACGTTAGAGAACACGCTTGCGGCGTTTAAACAAGTCATCAAGCACGGGCTTAAGACCGCCCCCAGCCCCGGAAGCTTGAGATTTTTTTTCTGCCTGATTTAAACCCTTAGCCACGGCGATAAGCAATCGCACGAGGCCATCAAAATCGGCCATGCTGATGATCTCTGAATCAATCTTCAACGAAGCCTCATTCATGTTGTGGTAATGCCCCAATGCCAAACACAGACAAGTGCTAATGTAGCCATACGCACCAAACGCAGAAGCTTCACATGTGCCTCCGGTCATGAGCTTGCGTTGCCATTTGAAACTGGCATCTTGTTTTTGAATGTCACCTGCAATTTTACTGATGCGGTACGTTAAATCAGGATCAAACGTGCTGGTAAAATCGCCCACACGAACAATCGGCCCATCACCAATGGGAGAATCAGCAAAACTCTTAGAGGTTTCCAAACAAATCAAACGCGATTTTTTCTCAATTGTCTTGGCTTTACAAGCACCAATTGCGCCAATAAAGGCCATCTCCTCAGCACGGGTCAAAAGCAGACGCACATCTTCCTTACAGCGTTTCAAAGAATCAAATGCAGCAATCGCAGCTGCAAGCCCCGCTAAATCATCACAAGCCGGCGCATGCAACAAACCCTTGCGAACCCCCGGAAGTTTCCCCGTCCCTCTCGTAAACGCCCACGTCAACACGTCTCCGATGGCTGCGTTGACTGCTTTGGAGAATTTGATTTTAAACAGCTTGGCATCAGGTAAAACCTCATCTTTTAAGGCTATTTCAACCACTTTTCCCTTAACAGGCTTGTCCTCACCGTGATGCAGCAAAACAGCTGTCCCAGGAAAGTATTCATCTTTAACACCACCGCGAAACTCAGCAATAACGGTCTTACTATCGATCACCTCATGCAAGACAAATGCGGGGTGATCCATGTGAGCTGTTATATAGATAGGCGAGTTCGTTGCTGGGACACTTTTACGACTGAGTACTAGATTGCCATACCGGTCAGCTTTAACGATCACATTCGGGCGAGACTTTGCGTACTTTGTGATCCACGCAATCACGCGATCCTCTTGACCCGTTGCAGTGGGCAAGTGAGTCAATTCGCAAAGCCATTGGTGATATTGATCGGTGGACATAATGATTCCTTGAAGGGAGTTGATTTACAACCTGATGATATCCACATATGTTACAGTGTTCACCTTTATATAAAGGTGTAAATTCATGCCTCATGCTGTGATGTTTGACAATGTTTCACTGGTCCGAAACCAAACGCCCATTCTCAAGGACGTGAGCTTCACGCTACCTAAGGGTCAATGTTCTGCCATCTTAGGCCCCAACGGTTCGGGGAAGACCACCATCACCCGCGCGATTGGTGGTCAGATGTTTCCCACCGCAGGCCAAATCACCGTCATGGGTCAGCAACTGGGCAAGTGCAATATCCTTGAACTTCGTAAACGCATTGGCATCGTCAACGCCGACAGTAGTGGGACCTATGCGACAGGCTCCGTAGTCAATAATAATCTAACCGCTATCGAAGCAGTCTGCACCGGATTCTTTGGCACGATCAGCCTATACAATAACCCCACTGCCGATCAGCGCGATCATGCTGCCCACATGCTCAAACAAGTCGGTCTTGGCCATCGCATCACCCATAAACTCAATTTGCTTTCCACGGGTGAAAAACGTCGTTGCCTGATCGCACGAGCGTTAGCAGTCAAACCGGACTTGCTCATTTTAGATGAACCCACAGCCGGGATGGATATTGCCGGGCGTGAGCAGATCATTGCAGTCATTTCACAAATTCTGCTTACCCCCGATGCACCCACCGTGTTGTTTATCACGCATCATGTCGAGGAATTGCCTCTCTCAACTCAGAAAATCCTGCTCATCCGAGATGGGCAAATCATCGCTGATGGGAAGCCTGATGATGTGATCACCCCTGAGTCACTAACTCAAGTATTTGGCTGCAAAGTATTCGTCCGCAAAATCCATGGCCGGTTCTGGTTAGAAGTCTTACCCGAAGCCTGGCTGGATTTGATTTAATAGCGCCCAATTCATCGTCAATAAATCCCTATTTAAATCTATCAAATCACAACGTAAAAAATGTGTTAAATTTTTAACACATACCCCTGACTTATGCGATGCTATCGGTTAAATTTTTAACATCTACTTGTCAAGGAGAATTCACATGCCCCCCCTACCGCGACTTAGTAAACGTGAACGACAAATCATGGATATTGTCTACCGCCAAGAAAAAGCCTCCGTCACCGCAGTATGGGAGCTGATTCCCGACCCGCCAAGCCGGACAGCAGTTCGAACGCTATTGCGAATTCTTGAAGAAAAAGGTCATCTCAAACATCAAGTCGATGGCCGTGAGTTTATCTATTCACCGACGAGCAAGCGACAGACAGCTGGCAGGTCAGCATTAAGTAATGTACTTAATACTTTCTTTGAAGGCTCATTAGAGTCTGCCATGGTCGCGCATCTGTCTAACCCCAAGGTTCAGATCGATGAAGACCAACTTAAAAAACTTCAGAACGCCATCAAACAAGCCCGCAAGCAAGGCAGATAATACCAAACACGATTAAAACTCGTGCGTAACTTACCTCGCGAATGTAAACGCTACAAAGGTTTATAAATCATCCGATGCGTATAAAACCGATCTTAAATCAGGAGCCTTTCATATGTATCTACTTTCCGGAGATATCATCGACCTAGCCCTTCGTGGCAGTGTCATTCTTGCAATGGGACATCTACTCGTCACCCTTATTGCACGCACATCCGCTTCCCTACGGGCAATGGTACTGACACTAAGTATGTTCTGTTTATTAGCACTACCACTGATGTGGATCAGTCTGCCTACATGGGATGCGTTGCCCTCACAGATGACCCTTGAACCCTACACGGGGATGGTATTTCAACCCATCGCACAAGAAGCCCTAATTGCCCAACAGCCACAAAACAACATCCAACAGACACTGCCCATTCAAACCGCTTCATCACAACCCATCACGATGGGCCAGATGATTTGCAACGTATCTATACTGGGCATTGCTGTATCACTATTGCCTTTGCTACTAAGTATGTTGAGTTTAAGGCTGCTACATAAAAATTGTTCACCCGTAACCGACATAAAATGGCATGAACTATTAGAAAGTTGTCTCCATCAATTAGAGATACATCAAAAAGTATTATTACTCCAAAGTAGCAAACGTGCCATGCCTATGACATGGGGCTGGTGGCGACCGAAACTATTAATCCCCAGTGAAGCTGATCACTGGCCGCTTGCCAAACAACGTGCAGTGCTGTTACATGAACTCGCACATATCAAGCGCCGGGATTGTCTATTAGGCAGTCTATGTTATCTAGCATGCAGTGTGCACTGGTTTAATCCACTAGCATGGTGGGCCTTATTCCGCTTACGCAACCTCCGTGAGCAAGCTTGTGACAATATGGTTTTAGCTGCATTGGATCAGGATAAAGCCTCAGACTATGCACAGCATTTACTGGATATCGCAGTGAATTTACATTCGCCAATCATGTCCAACCACGCCTCCATTGCCATGGCAAGACACGCAAAACTCGAAGGCAGATTGCTAGCCATCCTCGACCCCCGGAAACATCGACAAGGCGTGACAAAGCGTCTTCTTATTTCCATGATGTTATTGTTTGCAATAGCAGTCGTGCCACTAGCAATATTACGTGCTGATTTACAAACAGATGAAACACAACAAACCCAGCTAGAAACAACACAAGCCCTTCCGGCTTTGGCTGAGCTTGATGGTGAAATCAAAACTGACCAATCATCTGTCAACGTCAAGCAAGACAGCCAAGTCAAAGATATATTCGCAAAAGTCCTCGCCAAGTATAAAGCACTGCAAACTTACCAGGTCAAAGGGACGGCGATCTCAGACATCGATTCTCCAATGGCAAAAATAAAATCGTCGACTTCATTTTCAATTTTGATCAAAAAACCAAATCTCTACCTAATTACCTGGACAACAAAAAATAGCGCAATGCCAAACAAAGAACAGTCTGGAGCCGCATGGAGTGATGGCACACAACCCTATCTGTACATGGGCCAAATGAACGCCTATTCCAAGATGATCAGTGATGAAGTAACAATCGGCGCCGCAACAGGCATCTCCGGCGGCGTTGCCTATACGATCCCATCACTGATTCTATCAGCATTCGCACAACTCCCACCGCCATTTGATAGACTCACCCAACCAACGATAGAAAAAATCGAAACCATTGCAGATGACGAATGCTACGTCATCAGTGGCAGCTCAATCCTTTCTAAAAAAGAAACCTACTGGATCTCCAAGTCTAGTCACTTAATCCGCAAGTACTCACGCTCACTTGAACCTTCTGCATTAGATTCAATGCCCGACCCCACTGACGAGCAACTTGAAGAAGCAGTCAAAGCAATGGGGATGCAGGTCACGGAAGATAGTAAGAAAAAAGTAAAAGAAATGATGGAAGCATCAAGAAAAATGCTTAAAAACTCCAAGATCAAAGGCACTATAGCCGAGCTTCATAGCAATGTTTCATCCCCGCAATTAAACAAAGAAGATTTTACTTTTACTCCCCCCGCAACAGCTGAGCTTAAAGAATCTCTGTTTGGCAAAATGTTTGGCCAACCCAGTAAGCCTGCCAAGCCTGTGACAACACAACCCGTCAAAGTGCGACCCATTGCGAAACCCACTGCGTATGTTCCATCCCATCCGAATTGGCGTAAGCGTTTTGATCAGGTTTACCGGTTGAATGATGACGAACTCATTCGTCGCATCGCCCCACCATTCATCCCAGAACGTATGGATTATTACAACGTCACAAGCCGGGCCCAAGCTCAAGCCATACCGCGTGGGCCGAATGTAATGACATTTAAATGGGAACAGGGTCAGGCACAAAACCCGGGCATAACTTTTGGAAATGGGATCGGATTAAGCCATGCATTTACCAGTGTTGTGGATTTACACCTCTACGAGCTGATATGCGATCAATCAATTCTTGATACAAAAGTTCTTGGTGACTGGATTGTACGCCCTGATCAATCGATGGCCATGAAATTTGCAGCCCTGGAAAAAATTTTAGATGAACAAGTTAACCTAAAAATCCACTTTGAGCCGAGTAATCGTGAGCAGGATGTCATTGTTGTACGTGGACGTTACAAGTTCAATTCCAAATTCAAGCTTGATCCTTCATTCAGTAGCTATTCAGCATCCATCCATATTTACTCTGATACAGCTACCACAAAAACAATGGCGGGTGGTGGATATGGAAATATGGACGCTTTTCTGGACAAGCTACGCAGACGAATGAATATTCACATAGTGAATGAAATGGATAACGATCAGCCTACCCGAGTGTCATGGACTAACCATTCAGATTCGTACTATGGGAATATGGGGGCAAATCGTGAACAAAAAATTAACAAGACATTGGCCCATTTATCAGAACAAACCTCACTACAATTTTCACGCGAACGACGGATGATGCCAACATGGGTTGTGACCAAAACAGATTGACACCCTCACCACAATAACGCGTAATTGCAATCCATAACCCACTTCCGCTATAATCCCGGCCATGAGCAACACTCCCCTAATCGGAATCGTGATGGGCAGCGCCTCGGACGCACCAACTATGCGTAAAGCTGCTGCCATCTTGGAAGAATTTGGTATCCCTTACGAAATAAAAGTCTGTTCGGCTCACCGCACACCCGCTCGTGCCCATGCCTACGGAACGACTGCTAAAGAGCGAGGCCTAAAGTGCATCATCGCAGCAGCAGGGATGGCAGCACATCTTGCGGGTGTCATGGGATCACTGACCACGCTGCCCATTTTGGGCGTGCCAATGGATGGGAAATTCATGGGCGGTCTTGATGCCCTGCTTGCCACAGTCCAAATGCCCAAGGGTATTCCCGTAGCAACGTTTACCGTGGGCTCACATGGTGCAGTCAATGCTGCCCTGTTTGCAGTGGCCATGTTGGCTGTCAATGACCCAGAAATGTCGAAAAAGCTTGACGATTACCGTGCTAAACAAACCGCAGCGATCCCGGAAGATTTGCCAGCGGAATAAGTTGCTTAAATCAAAGTAAACGTCTTTAATCATCTCCCGCGGGAATTCGCTATTGCGACTTCCCGCGGCTTTTTTTTATCACTAGTACTTTATTGCAGCTTAGTTGAATCGTATCTGCTTTGTCATTCCCCCGCAGGCGGGAATGACAAAGAGAGAAGTTTCAAGGGTTCCGGGGCCGGGGGCTAGCCTTGCATAGCAAGACTCACACGGTCAACGATATTATTAAACGTGTCATCATCCATCGCAGGAATCAAATTCTGGAGGCTGTCATCCACAGCATCTTGATCAGCAAGGGGAACCCAACTGCGACATCCAGAGTAGTCTGGGCCGCTTAACACGGTCTTGGATTCTGTGAGTCGCCAGGCCCGTACAGCCATGAGATACAACGGTTTCTCGGGCTTGTAATCAAAACGCATGTCGATTTGAGGCTTGGTCCAGCAATGCAAATCATCTAATGAATCAAATGCAGCACGAGATGGGACTTGCCATATTTGGGTTGTTTCACCAATGCCGGTAATCGTCTGCTCAAAAGGTTCATCTAGAACTTCAACACGATCACGGTGAGGTTCTTTGATGCGGTCAGGCTTCTGGTGTGCCCAACTTGGCCATAGGGCAAAACGTGAATGTTCTAACTCAAAAACGCCCGCGCCTCCGGGTTCGGAGATGCCGCCTTTGCGAAGCACAATCGCGAGCTTGCCTTCAAGTAGCAAGTCACAAACGATACACCATTCTTTTAGAGCAACATTTAGCATGAGATATTTTCCAATCGTTAATAAAGGCACCAGCGATCTGTGAGCTCGCGGCTATTGAATATTGATATCGTCTAATTACATTCGCTCAACCACATCAATGCCTAGCAGGTTTAAACCTGCCTTAAGGGTTCGTGCGACCAAGGCAGACAAAGCAAGGCGGCTGTCTCGAACTTCCGGCAAGACATCACCCTTTAAAACAGGGCACTGTTCATAGAAGCGATGAAAGCTTGAAGACAATTCATAAAGGTAAGTGCAAAGCCGATGCGGTTCAAGGCTCGACTCCGCTGCACGAACAGCACCGCTAAATTGCAACAATCGCAAAGCGAGTGACTTCTCAGCGTCATCATTAAGTTTAATTTTCGTTGCATCCACATTGGCAGGATTCATTTCACCTTTGCGGAAGATGGATTGAATACGGACATACGCATTGATCAAATAAGGTGCAGTGTTACCTTCTAGCGAGAGCATCCGGTCCCAGTCAAAGACATAGTCCTTGATGCGATCACTTGAAAGGTCTGCATATTTAAGCGACCCTATACCGACAACCTGAGCAATATTTTTTTGCTGGTCTTCGGATAGGTCATCACTTTTTTGAGCAATCGCATTCAAAGCCCGAACCACAGCTTCATCCATCAAGTCGATGAGTTTGACGGTGTCGCCGCTACGTGTTTTGAAGGGTTTACGGTCATTTCCCAATACGGTTCCAAAGGCTACGTGATCTAATTTCACGCCTTGGGGAATCCAATTGGATTGCTCGAACGTTTTGAAAATCATGGCAAAATGTTGTGTCTGCCGTGAGTCAGTGACGTAGATGATGCGGTTGACTTTAAGCTCATTAATGCGATATCGCAGTGCTGCTAGATCGGTGGTTGCATAGAGAAATCCGCCATCGGACTTTAGGACGATCATGGGGAAGGGGTTGCCATCTGCATCTTTAAAACCCTGCGGGTAGACCACTTTTGCGCCTTGTGATTCTTGAAGCTGACCGGCATCTTCTAAAGCTTGGATCACCCCCGGAAGTTGGTCATTATAAAAGCTCTCTGCGCGGATATCGTCATCGGTTAACTGCACGCCTAACAACTTGTAAGCATGATTAAAATGCAGCTTGGATTCTTCAATGAGCTTACTCCAAAGTTCTAGAGTCTGCTCATCACCACCTTGTAATGCAACCACGCGCTTGCGCGCACGATCTGCAAACTCAGGTTCATCATCAAATCGCTGCTTTGCACCTTGATAAAAAGTTTTAAGATCAGCAATGTGCGTGCTCGCAACAGCACCTTCATCGATCAAATTTTCAATGAGCATCCCAAACTGTGTCCCCCAGTCGCCGAGATGATTTTGACGAATGACCTGGTAACCTAGGAAGTCCATCACGCGAGCTAAACTGTCGCCAATGACGGAGGATCGCAGATGTCCGACGTGCATTTCCTTGGCAACGTTTGGGCCAGAGTAGTCGATGACTACTTTTTGATCTTTGCCAATCTGCTCTAGTCCTAAGTGCTCATCGCCAGCAACTTCGACTAATTGACTCACCAGATAATTGAGCTTTAAATGAATATTGATAAAACCCGGGCCAGCGATTTGGAGTTTTTCACCCCAATCACCTAGGTCTAAATTTTCAACGATCTTTGTTGCCACGTTACGCGGATTGTCTCCGACTTTTTTAGCTAGGCTCATGGCTACATTCGCCTGGTAATCACCAAATTCCGGATTTCTTGAAGACTGTATCAATGGATCAGCATCAGCATATTGATCACCAAACGCTGCAACGATGGCATCAGAAAACGCGGAACGAAATTGGGTCTGTGGGTCTTGCATAGTCGAGCTATCGTCGCGATTTACAGGCCGTTCGTCAAGGCGGCAAAGATGCAACAAACCCCTTATTGGTTCAACACGTATACGCATCGCGTCTATTTTGTACGCATCGGACGATTCATAAGACTTTGTAGCGTTTGTGTTGGCGATGTCAGTCACGCATAATTTTTAATCGCGATTGGTATTATTAAGCCGTAAAACTCAAAACACTTTTGACCGCTAAGTCTCTAAAACCAAGCCCGTCACAAATAAAAGTGGCCACACTCAATTGAGTGTGGCCAGCGTATGGGAAAGTCTATTTTTCAATGTTTGCCAGTGGCAGATGAGTCATAAAAATTATCCGTTTGGGAAATGACCCGCCGACTGTTGTATTTAAGCTTATGCGATGGTGCTCTGTTCGATCAATTCCTTATCACGATGCTGAAGCTGTGCTTTGAGCCGTGCAAGAATGGAACTG
>JAESSU010000043.1 GCA_016763955.1 Phycisphaeraceae bacterium
CAGGAGCACAGAAGCGATCAGTCCAACAATCAGGGCAAAGCGTGACATGGGCGATCCTTGTTCAAGGGGCAATGGGTTTAGCACCGAGATTGACGTTGACGCCTCGCTCGTGCAATTGAGACCAAAGTTTCATCACGCGGTGGTGGGGAATATCTTTGTTGGCTGTGATCAGTAAGACGCAAATGCCTGATTCAAGTTTGGCTAGTAGTTGGGGGACGGTTTTGAAGGCTTGTTCTTGGTAGATCATCTGGTCGAAATCAACGACGACAGGTTTCACATCTTTTGCTTGGATGGCAGAGATGCCTCCGGATCCAATTTCAGCAGGTGCTGTTTTGACTGAGCCGACACGAACGGACTCGCTTAGCAGGACAATCGTGCCACAGAGGAGGATGAATAACACATCGACGAGGCCCCGTGACATTAGCATGGTTTGGCCTCACTTCGCTTTAGAGGGGTACTAACGATCCCGTCGAGTAGATAGCCAGCTAATGAGGCGGTGATGGCAATACCCATGCCGAAGATGGTGGTGATACACGCCACCCCTAGGCCAGTTCCGATGGTATCGCCGCTGATTTGGCCGTCTATCAGGTGAAAGCTTTGCACCACGCCCACGACGGTGCCCAATAGTCCTAGGCTCGGCGGCACATCAGTGAAAAAGGGGACGATCCGTCGGTGCCAGGCCAAAGATTCTGTGGGAAGGGATCGGTTAAGGAGCATCAGTTTGATGCCGATGACCCAAAACCTTTCCACTAACACGGCTGTCAGCAAAACCGAGCAGCCTGCTAGTGGCCACATCATCGGCCCGCCAAGTTGCATGTACCTAGCAAGCATGATGTTTTACCCTTCGCTTTTTAGAAAAGAACCAAAGTCGAGCGTCTCCAACATTTGTAGACAATCTTCGCGTAGTTGCTTCATGGCTCGCGTTCGCCCGCGTTCAAAAGCCTTGTTAATCCCACGAGCAGTGCGTTGATCGATCGTCGAAGCATCCGCCTTGGAGGTGACGGGCATGGGCAAGTTGTATCGAATGGATAGGATTTCTAGTCGTTGTTCGAGTAAATCTAATTTATCTTGCAAGGCCGTTTGTTGAGCGAAGATCGCGACGGGTTTTTCGTCCTTCTTGATTTTTGCAGCGGCTTGGTGGTCGAGCGATGTGAGTTTCACAAGAGCCTGGCGACGCTCATTGGCGAGCTTGTTGAACTCTGCTCGCTGGCTAGGCGTGGCGTCCTGAGCCATGGCCGCCGAAGTCATCAAGAGTAGGCCCAAGACGACTAGGGATATTTTGTGAATGAATTTACGATCGGACATGTTTGATCTCCTTGGCAGTGCCAAAATTACTGTTTTGTTGAAGTCGTCAGACGGGCTAGGCGGGTATTGAGTTCCTCATCAATCTGAGAGGACATGAGGCCTGTGCTCTGATCAGCCATCGCTGGTGCTAGGGCATCGACCTGAGCTTCTAATTCATAGGTTTGGGTTTGAAGTGCTTGCTCAATGGACTTGTGAAATCCAGCGAGTCGTTGCTGCAGCTCGACCATGCCATTGGCAAAGCCCGTCATACCCGTGCCTTGTTCATTAAGGCCACGAACTTTGCCCAGCAAAGACTTGGCACCATTGACGGTGTCCATCAAGGCGAGGTATTCATTTAAATTCGTCGCGGTGGACTCAAACTGAGCGAACAAGACTTCGCTGCCCATTAAGACCTGCTGATGGGCCAGTGCCGCTTCGTCTAGGACATGCAGTACGTTTAGCCACATTTTTCGCTGGTCTGGTGAGAGCTGATCAGCCATGCGTTTGATCTGAGCTAGGTTTCGCACGGTGTTGTAATGAGCGACCATCCGCTTGTGGCGAAGGGGATCTTTTTCATCCTTGATGCGAAGTGCAATGTTATCCAGAACACCCTCAACTCGTTTGTTGAGTGTGACAGCAGCTCCGTTGGTATTGCCCCCAGCTTCCACAGCCTTGGCCAAACGGATCCGGACATTTGCGATCTGATCTTGAAGATAAGATTGCCCGTCCCACATGGGCGTTAGCACTTTATCTCGTGCTTGAACCACACTATCAAGTGCAGCTTTTGTGTTTGCAACGGCCTGACGGGTCTCACCTTGTTCTAAAAGACGTTCGCTTTCTTCGACTGTGTCCACAAAAACCTTAAAACTCTGATCCATTTCCCGTTGAAGCGGATCGACCGAATCTTCTAGCCGTTCAACGACATGGCCAAAGTCATAGCCTTGAAACTGGTCGGCTCGCACCGCGTTACGATTAACGACTGGCGAGAGGGGGGTCTGACGTACTTGGGTACGAACCTCAGCGTTCTCCTGCGCCAAGGCCGGGGCTTTAGAAGGCCCCCCCGAACCATCTAAGAGCCCGGTCTCCGTAGCATAAAGCCCGCCAGACAACCCTCCTACGAGTGTGACAATCATTGGTAAAACGAACCATTTTTGGCCATGTATGCGATTCATCAGTTGATCTCCTTGCGATCTTGAACAGGTTGTAGTGGAACCGTTACGTCAATTAGTTTGGCTCGGGTACGCACTTGACGTGCCAGACGGGGGTCGGCAATGTTCGACCACTCGTTTCGAGCGAGCTTGGCATCACCGTCCACCAAGGCCTGAGCCCCGGCAACTAACTTCGTAAGACTCTGTGCTTTACGTTTTTCGCTGTGATTCAAGGCATTCTTATTAACCTTAGCTAGGTGGGTCTGGGCATTGTCCAGATCACCCTTGTTGATCGCTTTGGTGCACTGGCGTAACGCCGTTTGGAATCTTTCTTGCCGCGCCAGATCAACCTTCTGAGTACTACTGCATCCGGGCAATAGCAAAAGGCTCGTTAACGCGGCTAACAAAAGAATTAACTTACTTGCGTTTTCTCTCATAGGACCAGTCTTCATCATTTGGATCTCCATAGCAGGTGTGTCACTGGAATAATTGGTTTCACTGGTTTAGACGCACGACAAGCTTGCACTTGCAATGGAAAATAAAAAAAACGAATGATTGCTCAAAACATTTTTTTCAAATGCAAGAATAAGGTCTGCAAGTTTTCCAAATGCAAACGTCTACTTTCATAGTGACGTCCTGCGTCTGATCGCTGGACAAGTATCTGTGAGGGTACGAGCCTGATATCTCGATATCCCTTTTCAAGGAGTCTGAAATGGATCGCCTAAAATCAAGTGTCTTAATGGTTCCCGTTATTCTGGTTGCCATCTTTTGTTTGAACTTTGCAGCCACACCTGCTTTAGCCAGCCCGGGGCAGGCCAAACTGCTAGCCAAGCGAGCTGCAGAAATGGATGCTTACCGCAAACTTGCTGAGTATTTGTTGGGACTG
>JAESSU010000464.1 GCA_016763955.1 Phycisphaeraceae bacterium
CCGGATCAGGTAGTGAACTCTATCGCGGACTAGGCAGCGTCGTCATCGGCGGACTGTTTGTCTCAACACTCTTTACACTCATCGTCGTCCCACTACTGTTTAGCATGGTCATCGATCTTCGCGTCTTAATCACCGGTTGCGCACTAAGTCAAAATGAAGACCCAACGATAGAAGAGTGATGTGTCGGGGGTTATTTCATCACAAAAAAACAACCAACCGCGATAAACAAAACATACAAGACGCAGAGATCGCCAAGCCCCAAAAGGCAGAGATTCCCTCTTATTTTTCAAGGGTATTCTCTCCTGTTTGAACTCTGTGCCCTGTGCGACTCTGCTGTAAAAAATGTCTTAAAAATCCCGGGACGCGGTCAATCAGAATCACTAACAACCACCGCGTCATCTTCACGCTGCGATTTAACATCTGTTAACACATCTTCGAGCAGCTTCTCTAACTGATCCACATGCCTAATCATCGATAGAGATTCAGAAAGACCCACCGTCGCATCACTGCATGCTTGGCGGACATCGCTATCTAACAATTCAATCATGACATTCGCTAACGCATTCACATCAGCAGGATCTGCAATCACACGCCCGCGAGGTGAAGCATTTTTATCAATGATCATATCACTAGCGCCGTTAAAGCTCGTGCTAATGGCAGGAATCCCCATCATCAACGCTTCAATGACCACCTTACTTGAGGGATCATAAAACGTCGGATGCACCAGCACATCCGATGCAGCATAAAGCTCAACCATATCATTAGTCGGCCCCACAAAACGAACATGCTCACGAATACCAAGACTCTGGGCTAAATCAAGATGACTTTTTTTATACTTGCCCGCAAGCAATAAAGTCACCGGCTTTTCTTGAGCCACCACCAAAGCAAAAGCATGCAACAAAGGCAACAAACCCTTAAGCAGAGGATTCATCGCAGCAAAAATAAACACAACCCACCCCCCCCGAAAGTTTTGAATCCGCCGTCACTGGAAATTCCGAATCATCCGTCACCGCAAGTTTTGAATCATCCGCCGACTCATCCGTATCGTGGGGAATTTGATAACCAGCTCGGATTGTCCTTCGCCAATTAGCCCGCTGCTCAACAGTAAATGCAGGCAAGGTCGCGGCATTGGGGACCACGACCACTTTTTCAGATGGCACTTGGTAATGCGTAGCCAACTGTGTTTTAACGTAATCACTGTTCGCTGCAATTCGCTTGAGCATCGGGTCAGCAAGGGTCTGCTGTTCAAGAGACAATAGCGCACGCTTCTTTGGTGAAATGCGATTTAAAATTTGTTTGATCAAGCGATTCGAGGAGGCATGAATCGCCAAGTTCCGCAACATGGTTTCTTTGGCTGTACCACTTCGCGGTTGCAGGACGGTTGCAGCTACCGTGGTGGTCATCGAAACCGACACATCAAAATCGCCTTGCAGTAATTGCGTTTTGGCCCATGCGGAAAAACGTTTGAGTCGAGTCGCATGAAGCTTGCCCGTGTTAGGAAGCCTGTGAATTTTTATCTCACCATCAGAATCAATTTCACTTTGAGCGCAAATCACCATCACGTCATGGCCACGTGAAACAAGTTCCATCGCGATTTGTCGGGTTGAACGTTCTGCCCCACCACCTTGAGGATCATATTTTTCAATCACCAACGCTAGCTTCATGATGGAGCCTCACTGGGCGATGGCTCTAAGGGCAGTAGTGTTTTGATTTGCTCATAGACCATATCCGGCGTCACCTGCGTCATACAACGGTGATCCAATGGACAGGTGCGTTTCTGACATGGGCCGCAAAACACATCCACACGAACAATCCGTTCATGCTCAAAATCAATCTCCGTCCAACGCGGGTCCGTCGGCCCGAACACCGTCACCACGGGAACACCAAAAGCAGCGGCCATGTGACGCGGGCCGGTGTCATTGCTGACCATCAGGCTTGCGTTTTTGATGACACTTTTTAGAACTTTCAAATCCATGCCAAGCTTTTGCAGATCGATCATCGGGACATCTGTTGAAGCAATCACTTCATCGAGAATTTTCCGTTCACGCGGCGCACCCGTCACGGCAATGACAGCGCCCAGTTCATCGGCACACTTTTTGGCAACTGCACCAAACCGGTCGGGGAACCACATTTTGGCTTCACCATAACGAGCCCCCGGATTGAGCATCACCAACGGCTTGCCACAATCAGGTGTCCAGTTGCCTTGCTTAAGCAGGTCCAATGCTTTTTGGTCATCTTCACTGCTGGTAAAAAGCTCCATCGCATGCGCAGGCTGCTGAGCGCCTAAATATCGTGGGATTCCCAGATAGTAATCCAATGTGGAAACCGGAATAAATTTACTATGTTCCCGTCGCACCATTAGACGATCAGTGAGCAAAAAGCCGCGACCATCACGTTCATAACCGACTCGCCGAGGGATTAATGCCATCCGCGCAAGTAAGGCTGTGCGGAAGCTGTTGGGCAATAAAATAGCGGTGTCGAATTCTTGTTTGGACAGATATCTTGCAAGCTTGACCGTGCCTGAGCCTTTGGGTTCATCGTGACCTGCTGGCCGTTTGCGAATCGGGATAATCTGATTCACATACGGGCAATCCTCGACGATAGGCAGCGCGCCTTCTTTAATGAGCACCGCAATGTAAGCATCAGGATACAACTCCCGAAAAGCTCGCAACGTCGGAATTGCCATCACGCAATCACCAACCCATGTGGGCATGATCACCAGTAATCTTTCGGACTTTCGATATTGTTTGGGTGCAGTCATTGTTTATTTACTAACTAAAGATTCGCAATTTAAGGTCAAGGAAAATCATCAAAGACACAAGGTCATTTTAAATTTTATCCCCTAGCTCTTAATGGCTAGTCTCCAATCTCTTCTCTCTTAATGTCGATCAAACATCAGCATGGCGATGGTGGCTAATTGGGTAAAAATAGCAACCTCCATCATGTACATAAAAGTTTCAAAACTATTGCTTCCCGCCCCCAACCACACCGAGATAAACATGCAAACAATCGCAGTCATCTGCATCATGGCAGCAAACATCCGCAGCCAAGAAAACTCGCCCTTGTGCGTACGCTGATTTTTTAATTCCTGATGAATCTGTCGCAACAAGCGCGTCGCCCCGCCATCAAAACGCAGCGTCTCGTTGGATTCTGCTTCTGCATTGGCATCACCATTAGGCAACGGGTCTTCAGATTTTTGAACCTTAACCGGATCGGGCAAACGAACTAATGGGGCATCCAATTCCGACTCATGAGCGGGCAATGTGGGCTTGGGGTCTACAGGTTTGGGTTCTACGGGTTTGGGGTCTAGTGGCTCAACGGGATCGATAACCTTCTCCTCTTTCTCAACGGCAACCGGAGTAGCAACCGGGGGGGCCTCTAGGGGAACTTCCGGGGGAGCAACCGCCACGACAGGCGGCTGGGTCTTAGGAGCAACATCGCTAACAGGCACGCTGGTTTCGTCTAATTTACTAGATGGAATCTCGCCTTGCTCCATCCCCGGCTCGACACTCACATTCTCAGTCGAGGGTGCATTCCATGGGCGAAAGGGCTTATTCGTAGCGGGTTTTGAGGTTGACAAAGGCATCTTGCCACTGCGAGCAGGCTGGAGTTGTTTATTAACTTTTTCACCTGGTGTTTCCCATTCGGTGGCAATCCGATCAGGCCGTCGCTGTTGGGCAATCACGCGGGTTGCTTCGATAATAGTAGCAGCCACAAAGTCCGGATGAACATTTTCATCACCTGCACCATGTGCCGAAGCCGTCAGCGGTGGGAGTGTCTGAACATTAGGTTCAAGCAAAATCGTGCGAACGCCAGCCGCGGCCCCTGCTTCGATATCACGCAAGGCATCGCCGATCATCCAACTGTGTTCCATGTCGATATTCAGATCCTGGGCAGCTTGCAAAAGCATGCCCGGCTGAGGCTTTCGCCACGGATGTTCACGGGTGTAACGTTGGACACTGCCTTGGGGGTGATAAGGACAAAAATAGAATCGGTCTACCTTGGCCCTAGCATTGTCATAAATGAGTTGCGCAATCTTTTCGTGGACTTTATCGACATCTTCAACGCCGTATTTGCCCCGTGCCACGCCCCCTTGATTGGTGACGATGACAATCAAATAGCCCAGACCACGCAGGGATGCTATCGCCGAAGCAGCCCCTTGGATCAATTGAACCTTACTGGGATCGCCTAGGTCGCCATCGTTATGAATGATGGTGTTATCGCGGTCAAGAAATACGGCTGCATTCATCGGCACAGAATACCACGTTTGGCACGGGTTTGCTTGGAGCAGAATCGTAATTCAGGCAGATGAATCGTAATTCAGGCAGATGAATCGTAATGCTAAAGTCCGCACGCCCCGCCACCGCAACAGCCACCGCCCATGGGCCCCATCTCACAAGCAGGTGATGCAGACGCTCCACCACTGCTAGCAGAAAAGATGCTTTGCAC
>JAESSU010000465.1 GCA_016763955.1 Phycisphaeraceae bacterium
CCTCATCTGCGGGCTTGGGGGTTTTAGTTTTAACCAAATCATAAAAATCAATTACACCACACACACTCAAGCATACCTAAACACATGTGAAAATTCCGGGGGGGGACGGGGTTCCGGGGGCCCTGAAGGTGTTACGGCTTTAAGGCTTGCGGATGCTCTAAAAATTAATAATCAAGCTTTTTGATACATTAAGTGTTTACCTTAGCCATTGCATCTTTACAATGAACACAGGCTTGACACATCAATCTGAGAATAGAAAACCGGGAACGCTTGCTTAAAAAGCTCAACAGACCAAATGAACCCCTGTGCGTGATGTTGTCTAAACGACGAACTCAAAAAAATCGTTCCGCCTTCACGCTCATCGAACTACTCGTGGTCATTAGCATCATCGCATTGCTCATCGGCATTCTAATGCCCGCGATGGCATCCTCTCGTCATGCAGCGAGAAGCTCAACGTGTCTGAGCAATCTAAGACAAATCGGTATCGGCGCAAGCATTTATCACAATAATTTCAATGACTATGCCATGCCCGCCGAACCGCGATATCCCGGCCAGCCCATCTCAGGTATTGGCAGTGAAAATGTCTGGCAAAACTTTTCATACGTCCAATACATGAACAAAAACCAAGCCGTATTCCAATGCTCTGAACTCACTAAAGATCAACTCTTTAATCCCGCAGGTGGCGGCAGTGGTGACTATGGCGATTTAACAGATGCAGGCTACGTCATGAATGCGATTCAAACCTCACAATGGACCGGCGCAAATATCGCCCCTTATGACGCATCTAAAAGTAGCGGCTGGACCAACGGTACAGGCACCGTGGCGATTAGACTCTTTGAAGTTTATGCTCCCTCTGAAATTCTTTACATCGTTGATTCCGAGCCCAACATCGAATCAGCTGATGCACGGTCAATCGGCAATTTCATGGAAACAGATTTCGGCAACATCCCTGCCTTAACCGATGACCGCGATGTGGGCTATCAGCATGGCTCACGTAAGCTTACTTCAGGGACGTTCAATGCCCTGATGGGGGACTCAAGTTGCCGAGCCTTTAAAACCGCAACCGCCAAGCACATTCAATGGGCCGCCAAGCGAGTTAAGTAATAAGTTATACCCATCACGATTAAAACTCGTGCGTGACTTACATGGCGAATGTAAATGCTACAAAGGCTTATGAACCGTCCGACGCGCACAAAAAAGACGTGATGCGTATTATTTCTGTATAGACAGATCATCAGCAACTGATAATGGGAAAGACACTGCTCGTTACGGGCCGGTCTGTTGCGGTTGCCAAGCCCATGCTCCAATAAGAAGCAACAACCAGCCAATGATCAAACACACGCCGCCGATGGGTGTCACTGCACCTAACCATCGCATGTCGGTGATTGCCATAAGGTAAAGTGAGCCGCTAAAAATCACGATACCGCCCGCAAAAAACCAGCCTGCTAAGACCAAGGTATTTTTTCGCAGTCGAGCGGATGCCAGGGCGGTTCCCAGTAAAGCTAGTGTGTGGATCAGGTGATATTGCACACCGGTTTGATAGTTAGCCATCATCGATTCGGAGATGCTATTTTTTAGACCATGAGCGCCAAAAGCACCGAGGATCACGCCGAGCATCCCAAAAAGGGCTGCGAGAATTAGGAGTTTTCTTGCCATAGCCCAGCCATGATCGGGCAAACCGGGGGGTTTAGCAAGTTCATGCGTGGGTCAATCGCGTAACGTCTACGCGCAGACAAGTCTGTTTATGGCGATTGAAAAATCAAACAATAGTCTTGCATTTGGTGCGCCCTAATTCACTTTGCATCATTATCTGGCACCCCCGCAGGAAGCCGAAAGCTTCCCGCGGCCAATGGATCATTCAAAGCCGAACATCATTTTTCAAAAAATGCACTAGCTCATGTATTCTTGAAACATAGGCGTTGAGAGATAACGTTCGCCACAACTGCACGCCACGGTGACAATGTTCTTGCCTGCGTTTTCAGGTTGTAATGCCAACTCAATAGCTGCGGTGACATTCGCCCCTGTGCTAATACCGCCAAAGAGGCCTTCTTCTTTGGCCAAACGACGAGCCATTTCAAACGCTTGGTCATTGGTCACAGTCATCACGTCATCCACAATCGTCAAGTCACAGTTCTTAGGCACAAAGCCTGCACCGATACCTTGAATTTTATGTGGGCCAGGTTTAATTTCCTGACCTGCGCGGGTCTGGGTGATGACCGGTGAATCCTCAGGTTCCACAGCAATGGCTTTGAAGCCCGGGCGATGTGCCTTGATATAGCGGGCCACGCCAGAGATCGTACCCCCAGTTCCGACACCTGATACAAAAAAGTCCACTTCACCTGCTAGGTCGGTATAAATCTCCGGGCCGGTGGTCGCTTCGTGGATCGCAGGGTTTGCAGGATTTTCAAACTGCTGAGGCATCCATGCATTGTCTTCTGCTGCGACCATCTCCGCGGCTTGCTCAATCGCAGCCTTCATGCCCCCAGCGGCGGGCGTTAAGACCAAATCCGCACCAAGGCCCCGCAGCAAAGCACGACGTTCAATACTCATTGACTCAGGCATGGTCAACGTGAGCTTATAACCCTTTGCTGCACAGACAAACGCCAAAGCAATGCCCGTGTTACCACTGGTCGGTTCAATGATGTGCGTGTTGGCTTTGATTATGCCCAGCTTTTCAGCATCCTCAATCATCGCTCGGCCAATACGATCCTTGACACTGCTCATCGGGTTGAAGTATTCAACCTTCACATAAACATTGGCTCCACCGTCTGGCACGACGCGGTTAAGCTTCACCAACGGGGTGTCATAAGTAGTCTGAATGATGCTGCTGTAGGTGTGTCCTCTGCCGGCGGTCATATCGGGCTCCGATCTTGGGGGAACATGTTTGGTGTCATGCAAAGTTGCTATGTAAAAGAATACTGTATCGCGATGACTTGTTCCCAGCAAGAAATGATCGGTATAAAAATAGAGTTTTCAAGACGGATTTGAACCGCCAAGGCACCCAAAACGCCAAAGTTCAAGACAAAGATTAAGACAACAAAAATTTGTGAACACAAGCCCGCAGGCAAGGTTTGATGAATCTGCGGAGCCATCTTTGTTTACCTTGATATATTCAACTAACCAAAACCGCGCGGTGTGTTGCATCTTTTTCTCAGATTTTTTCTTCCCCACGCCGCGATCTCTGCGTTCACAGTGCGCGCTGTGATAAAAAAATGCCTTGAAAAAC
>JAESSU010000044.1 GCA_016763955.1 Phycisphaeraceae bacterium
GGCTGGCACTGTGGCGACATGGCAGCCACAATGTGGGCATTGGGCAAGCGTGATCGCTTGCGCAACTATGCCCATGTTCGGGGTGGTATTAGATATTTGGGCTGATATAATAGACTCAGACATGATCACCTCTTTGCTAGGTTGATTGTGGTTAGAGCCTCGTATAGTGCGTCAACACTTGCGAGGCTTGCTTTATGGCGTTAATGGTATACAATAATGCACCACTAGTCAACTATAAAGGGAAAAAAACATGTCGGAAAAATACAGACAATACGTTAGGGTTGCTTTGGAAGAATCTGGAATATCGCTGCGAGCAGCAGCAGCAAAAGCAGGCATGACTCATCCGCAGCTCAGTAGATACCTCAACGGCAGGACAGATGTCACTAGTGCAACTCTTGAGCGGATACTCAATGCCCTGGGTCGTGATCTGAAATCGGTCAAGCTGTGAGACTGGAAGGTGGGATTTTGCTTTTCATTGATGGCTTTGTCTGTTATCCTTGCTTCTGGCAATTACGCCAGAGAGAAACGGGGAAATTATGATCAGGTGGATGCTCAAAAAATGGAGTAGTAAGTCTGCTGTTAAAGACGCTCAGCGACTATTGAACTTCATGGAAGTTGGCACTGATTACGAGATGGCTACCAGTTTGATTTCAGCCACAGTCACCAGAAGCATAATGATAAATTCGGAAACGTTCGGCCATTACTTTCCTGATAATTATTTGAATGACGATGTTCAAATAACTCAAGACGAACTTGTAAAGCTGTCAATGTACAATGTTAAAGTAATCGCATATCAAAAAAAACTGTCTATTAGCCCAGAATGGTCGCACCAAGCAACTGCTTCGGGCTTATTGATATGGGCGATGTCAATAAGATCCATCACAATTACAGATTGTTTTCCCTATGGGAGGCATATCTGGTGTCACCTACTAAGGGGCAAGTCTGGATGGATTGACGGAATGAACGAAATTGGACATTTCGACACAAACACATCTCAAACACATGTAGATGATCTTTACCCAGTACCAAAGCTGCTTGCTCCCCAAGACGATGGCCCTCCTTCAGTAGCAAAATGACAACGCAATCAAGCCCATGGCCTGCGAAGATCAAACGCCGACAAACGCAAGGCGGTCATGACCCTGCTCGGTGATGAAGAGTGGGTTAAGTGGTCGAATCGGGAAATTGGGCGACGGTGCGGGGTATCTGACAAGTTTGTTGGCAATGTAAGAAAAGAATCCTCACTGCGAACGGTTCGCAGTATGGATTCTCAAAACCGCTCTCACGGCCCAGAATCGACGGTTGAGGATTCCCCAGAACGCACGTTCACCCACCACAAGACAGGCAAGCCCGCAACCATGAAGGTCGGCAATATCGGACAAATCACAGTCGATGACCTGCCAGATGACGTTAATTGGAATGATGATGTTGGCGCTCTTGATGATCCAGAAGACGCAGGCATCGAGGACGAAGAACCGCCAGAACCGGAACTGATCCTCCCTGATGAACCGGAAGCCCCGGAATTTACCAAGCCCTCGTTGGCCGTATCAACGGTTGACCTGATGGGCAATGTGATCCGCCGTAAGGACGTTGCCCAGGCGTTTGAAGATTCCCACCTGATATCTGATGCCACCAAAGCCTTGCGAGCATTCAGAACCACGCAACGCAAACTCATCAAAGACCAGCATCCCTTGTCAGCCATGATTCATCAGTCATTGGATCGGACGATTACAGACTGCATCCATGACATTGAGGACGTACTTCCCTATTGCGTGATTCCTGACAACGTGCCTAAAGACGAGCAGAACAAAAAGCATTACCGGATTGGATGGTTGACCAAGCGTCAACACGCCAATCTACCCAGTGATTGGAAATAAGGGGGAGAACTCATGACAGCAGCTACACCGACATTGTGGGATCATCACTTATTCACGCCAGAAGCACCGACGGTCAAGGGTGGATTCACACTCAGGCCGTACCAGACGCAGGCGGTTGAATCTGTACTTGACCAATTCAAAAGTGTTCGTTCGACCTTGGGTGTGGCTGCGGTGGGCATGGGGAAGACTATCATCTTTGCACACATCATTGATCGTATGCCAGTGGGTCGATGTTTGGTACTCGCTCACCGTGAAGAACTAATCACCCAAGCAGCAAAAAAAATTCAAGCTGTTACGGGGAAAAAACCAGACATTGAAATGGGGAATCAATGGGCAGACATTCACTCAATCGAAGAACGCAGTGAAGTAGTTGTCTCATCCATACAGACCCAATGTGCGGGAAAAAACGGTGGCCGTATGAGCCGTTTTAGCCCCGACGATTTTGGCTTGGTAGTGATCGACGAAGCTCATCACGCGCCATCTAAGTCATACCGAAAGGTGATTGATTACTACTGCCAGAATCCGAACCTTAAGGTACTTGGTGTGACGGCTACGCCTGACCGTGCCGACAAGCTAGCCATGGGGCAGGTGTTTGAATCGGTGGCGTTCGACTTTGACATCCTATACGGGATTAATAATGGTTGGCTATGCCCGATCACCTGCAAGATGGCCAATGTGTCTATCGATTTTTCCAAAGTTCACACGCTTGCCGGTGACTTCAATCAAAAAGAACTAGCTAAATTAGTTGAAGAAGAAACACCTCTGCATGAAGTGGCATTAGGAACTATCCAAGCCGCTCAGGGTCGCAGGACATTGGTGTTCTGCGTGTCAGTGAAGCAGGCCGAATTGATGGCTGAAATTTTTAATCGCTATGAAAGCAAATCGGCTAACTGGATATCAGGAAAGACACCCAAAATCGAACGCCGTCAGATACTTCGAGATTTTGCCAAAGGGAAGTTTAAGTACTTAGTAAATGTCGGCGTATTAACCGAAGGGTATGACGATCCCGGAGTAGAAGTCATCAGCATGGCTCGTCCTACTAAGAGCAGGAGTCTGTATACACAGTGTATAGGCCGTGGCACACGAACACTTCCGGGTGTTGTTGACTGCCATCATGGCGCAGAAAACCGCAGAGAAGCGATCATTCTATCAAGCAAACCGTGCTGCGAAGTCATCGACTTTACTGGCAATAGTGGCGACCACAAGCTGATTACAACAGCAGATATCTTAGCAGGCAAACATAGTGATGAGGCCATCGAACGTACAAAAAAGAAAGCTAAAAAATCTCCAACAGCAGTCGATCCAATGCAGCTGTTAAATGAATCTGAAATTGAGATTAAGACTGAAAAAGAGCGAAAGCGAAAACTGTTACAAAAGAAGCGTGAATATGTCCAAGCCAATGCGAATGTTAGTTTTTCCAAGGTGAATCCCTTTGATGTTCTGGATATAAAACAAAAAAGCGGTAGCCGGTATGACAACATGAAGCAGCCTACAGAAAAGATGAAAACCGCATTAACGCGGTTCGGCGTTGATGCGGATATGTCATTCGGCCAAGCCAGACAAATGCTCGACACGTTATTTTCACGCTCTGAAAACGGATGGTGTACCTACAAGCAGGCGAAGATACTACAGCGTGCAGGAATCGCCCCCAAAGGTGTCCGCAAAGAAGACGCTTCAAAAATGATCGACAGAATATTTTCAGGCGAGAAGGTGACAGCATGAGCATAAAGCGAATCATACCACCCGGAATGTTCAATGCAATGGTGTGGGCTAAAGACAACGACGCGAAGCTCTACGCAATGCTCGGCATGTCATTGAATATGCGGAACACGAGCGTGATATGGGAGCAAGCAAGGGCCACAAAAATGAAGCCCGTAACCCAAGTGTTTCAAAGGGACTTCATAAAAAACATGCACGACATTGAGACTGAAATATTAGAGAGCATGACAAAACTAAACGCTCTTATCGAATCGAAGCATAAGGCTTTTGCTGACGAGATGAGACGTATCGAAAAGCAACCAGAGTCATGGGACGCAATTAAATCATTTTAAGAGGTATCACGCAATGGCATACACACGCATAGGAAAGAGTAAATTCAATGTATCCGCTCCAGCATTACGCACATGGAACGGAAAGACCTACGACAGCAAAGCAGAAATGGAGTTTGCCCGGCAGCTAGATTTCCTTCAAGAATCGGGGAATATCATCGAGTACATTGAGCAGCCAAAGGTCTACTTAGGGGCTCGTGAAAACTCATACAAGCCCGACTTTTTTGTCGTACCTAAAGACGGTCTGCCTTACTACGTTGACGTGAAGGGATGCGAGACAGGCGCTTTCATCAAGAACAAAAAACTATGGTCAATCTATGGGCGTTTGCATTTGAAGATCATCAAGAAGCAACGCGGTGGATTCCGTACCGTCGAAGTAGTTGTGCCAGGCGAAAAACTTAAAAAGAAAGCGGGGCTGTAATGAGAATTTGCATGTGTTATTCCGTTCGCGGATTACTCCGAAAATCTAACCGAGATTTAGAAAAGTGCGAATTGAAATGTTTTCTAGATTCAGATAGGAAACATTTAGCGTCTGTTTCTACCCTTAGACGAGTATTGATCGATGAGCTTGCAAAAGGCCATGAGGTAATTACCATCGGCGACTGCGACAATTTTGACTACCAAACTGGCTGCAAAGGCCATGACGAGGAGGTTAAAGAATGAAAAATGGTCCCAAAAATATCGCATCACAAGAGCAATCGGCCACTTGCCAGAAGCGGGCAGAGGGGGCGATGGATGAAGCTTACACGCCGACAAAATGATCTTCTGGAGGAGTTACGAATACATGGCCGATGGGTTAGGCCGATGGATATTGGGGGGAATAATGGCAGCCACCATAGTGCGACACTACGCCAATTGTGGCGTAAAGGATTAATCCAACGGCTGCCAAGGAACACTTTACACAACGTGATTAACCCAACCACGCCCAAAAAAGCATTTAGTTTTATCTACAGGATTGGCGGTGCAAATGAAACAATGGACTGAATACATGTCGCCTGAAACGGTATGCGATTACCTTGATATAAAAGGTTCAATTACACAAAGAGACAAGGCTCGACGCGCGGTTCGGTTGTGTCAAAACATAGGTATTGCGGTTTTGGATATACCCGGATCGAAATGCAAAAAAATCCGCAAAAAAGATATTGACTTTGTGCTCAATCCAGCTAAAAAGTAAGTATCAATTTAACGGAGAAATCAAATGACAACCAGTATGCTCACACTAAAACTCAACCAATCAACAAACCTTTATCAAACACGATGGACAGATGATCAAGGTAATCGACACAAGCGTACTTTTGGATCAAATAAAGTACAAGCACGAATTGTCTTTGCTGACTTTTTGGCCAAATGGATAACGACACCAACTGTCAAGACACCTCTTGATCCAGACGAGTTGATGAGCGTTAAAGAGATGATCGAACGATTCAATGAATATGCAGAAGATTACTACCGGCATTCAGACGGAACGCACACACGCGACCACTTGAATTACTTTTATGCCACCCGTGAATTAAGAGAATTGTTTGGGGAGCTTGAAGCATCAAGCATTGGCTGCAAAGAAATCAAGAAAGTGCAGCAAGCAATGATTGCAATTGACTTGGCACGTAAGACAATCAATGAACGGATAAGACGTATCAAGCATGTATTTTTATGGGCATTCAACGAAGAGTACATCACTGATGTTTGTTTGCTTCGAGTCAAGTCAGTCCCACCATTAAAAGCAAATCGCTGTGGAGCTAGAGAAACAGGCCGTGTTCATGCAATTGCAGATAGCATTATTGATCTAACATGCCAACACACATCGCCAACGGTTAAAGCAATGATAATGACCCAACGATTAACAGGCATGAGACCCGGTGAATTAGTCATTATGCGGCCTTGCGATATCGACACAACGGGACCTGTTTGGATTTACAAGCCATCGCATCACAAGCTATCACACATAGACAAAGAGCGAGTCATAGCTATAGGCCCAACTGCGCAGAAGTACATCACGCCATGCCTGCCACACGATCTAACCGCAGCAGTATTCAACCCCTTGAAATCACGGCACGAAAGAGAAGTCACGCATGGTCGGACTATTGGCCGTCTCAAGCCACGCAAGACAGACAGACGTGTGAGAGATCATTATGACGTGCAGAGCTATTACCGAGCGATCTGCTACGCATGTAAGAATGCAGGCATCGCCACATGGTCGCCAAACAAGTTACGACACGCATGGGCTACAGAAGCCCGGAGGCTAGGGAATGGTCTGGATCATGTCCAGAATCAATTAGGACATTCTGACATAAAGACAACTCAAATTTATGCTGGCTTGAACATGGAAAAGGCGGTCGAATATGTCCAAAAGCATGGTTGAAAAAGCGGGTGACCGGGGTCGAACCGGCAACATCATGCTTGGAAGGCGAGTGCTCTACCAATTGAGCTACACCCACACTTATTTCAAACATTCATCAATAACGGGCCCTTTACTGGCCCTGTTGTTCGTAAGTCCTTATTCTATAGAGTAGGACATCACCTTGGAAGGTAACGCTCTACCAATTGAGCTACACCCACACTTGTGAACCATATTATAGACAGAAACCACATGCAATTGCAATGTGACAGCACCCAATAAAATAGGATCGATAAAATGCCCAAAAACAGTGACCGTCCCAATGTCGTCATCTTTTTTACCGACCAGCAGCGATGGGATTGCTCAGGCCTCCACGGTAACCCGTTGGATCTGATGCCTAACTTTGACCGCCTAGCACAGCAGCAGACGCACCTAGCTAACTGCTTTACCTGTCAGCCGGTTTGTGGCCCTGCACGAGCTTGTTTGCAGACCGGTCAGTATGCGACGACCCATGGCGTGTGGCGTAACGGATTTGCGTTGCCTAATGACCGCGCGAACATGGCGACCTGTTTTAATGATGCAGGATATCACACCGGATATATCGGCAAGTGGCATTTGGCATCTGTTGCCATTCGTGCTGGAGATGGTGGAGCAATTCCCAAAGAAAAACGCGGTGGCTACAAACAATGGCTTGCTGTTGAAGCATTAGAATTTAGTGTCCATGAATATCAAACGGTCCTTTATGATGAAGATGATAA
>JAESSU010000466.1 GCA_016763955.1 Phycisphaeraceae bacterium
CGATCATTAAAGTTAAAAAAGTCTATACAAACAAACTGGGGTCTATTACAGGTGTAACTACTCTTTTAAGATTTTGTATTCGAGCAACACTGACTGTCCCCAGCACCACATGTCGCGGATCGACAAGGGGCGCAAGGCTTGCCATCACGACAGACCACGGGGAAATGTGATCCTGCGCCAGACATGTGAGCACCATCGGGTAAATTAACAAACTGTTTCATTGGATGTTCACCACTAGCAAGAAACACTGCTTCACTGGTCATGTAATGAATCGCTACTGCACGACGCGGTCTGTTGGATGTGTTGGTCGGCGAGCCATGCCATGTTAGTGAATGGTGAAAGTGCACTTCACCACGGCGAACAGGCCGAGCGATTGATTCAAGAGATTGCCCCTGGGCTTGAGCTGGAGCGATAAAACCAGGATTCCTGAATTGTTCGAGTGTCGTCAAATGCGACTGCGTTTTAAGGTAGTCATTTTGATCGTCCCACTTATGTGACCCGGGCACCATCCACATGCAGCCGTTGTCTTCGTCAGCATCATCAAAAGGAATCCATGCTGACACGGGTGTCATCGGTCGAATGATCGGCCACAAGGGTGCATCCTGATGCCAGCCTGTACAGCCGCCATAGCCTGCGGGTTTGTATTGCATTTGATCATGCCAAACTTGCAAATTATCAAAGCCCGACATCTGCCTAATCGCGTTGACAATAAACGGATGATGAACCAACCGCTCAAAAGCTGGGGATGCTTCCCAGACGTTGACAATCTGCCAGACGGTCTGGTCTTTATTGCTGGAAATATTATTAAACCTCACTGGACGAGGTTCGTCTTCTTTAAAGCCATCGGGTCCAGTCGCAATGAGGCGATCTAGTTCATCGGACAACTCAGCTATTTCACTATCAGCCAAAATGGGCCCCGCATTAAGGTAGCCATCTCGGTTATACGTATCGACCTGTGATTGTTCTAACATGGTTTTTTTTCCTAGTCTTGAATATGAGGATTTAACACTGAATGACACAATAACCCCCATGGATCACAGTGAACATGGCCTCAACAAGAAAAGGATGTCAAAAACAATTATGTCTTGCGCCCCGCTAATAACATCTGGCGAAATGCTGAAGGTGACAACCCGTCGATGCGACGAAAGACTTTGCTAAAATGATACGGATCACGAAGGCCCACCTGAGCACCTACTTGTTGGATCGATAAATCCACATCTGCTAATAATTGTCGCGCACGCTCAACCCTGACTTGGCGGAGATAGTTCATCGGGGTGGTGCCGACCCATTGTTTAAACAATCGTGTGATATAAGACGCGCTAAGCTCCGCAGCATCGGCCAGATCGTCAACGGTGATATCACTTGCTAGATGTTGCTGGACATAGCGAATCGAACGCTCAAATTTAATCCGGCAAACTGCCTGTGAAAACGTGGCATCTTTGTGACCCACATCACGATGAGCCTCAAGCGTAAACATCTCAATGAGTACCTGAGACAAATAAGTAAGCGATGACAACCTAGCAATCGGCTCCGGGGCATTATGCATCTGAATCACACGGCGTAACATAGATTCAATCGAATGCGATGACGGCAACACCAAATGCGTCGGCCAAGCCAAACCGTGTGATAACCGAACTTCATACGGCCCGCGTTCTTCAAGGCAATCATCTGCAAGGGGTACGCCTTGGGTCACATCAAAGTGGATCGCAAGATGTTCACAGGGCTCACTGGCATCAACCTCAATAGCATGTGGGACAAAGGGGCAAAATAAAAATAAATGGCCTGCTTGAAAATCAATCGTTTGCGATTGTATCGTGACGCGACCTTGGCCTGTCAAAAACAAAACGATTTCATAATCGAAAATAATCCGTTCATCGATGTTCGCCAAGCTCCCCTGATGGGCGATCCGAATAGACGGATGAATGTTTGAAAGTTCGACCCAATATTCTTTACGCGGTGATAACTTTCCAAAGGGAGGCTGGCGTTGATAAGGGGAGGAGTTGCTTTTCATTTTAATAGCTGCCGCCATTTTAACCACCAGCGATGCCATACGGCAAAAAAAAATCGATCACAAAGCGATATTGACCGCGATGATTCATGGCCCGCAAAATAGGGACTTCGCCAACCCTCTAAAAACCACACGGCCCTACAGATTCGTGGACTCATCTGTAGGCTTGCGCCCAACCTAAAAGCCTGTCTGTTTTAATCTTTAATTCTACCGTTTAATTTTTTCTATTTGCGGAGTTCAATCACACGACGAATACGCTGAGCCTTAAGCGCGTAATCAGCGGATTGTTCAATTTTACCAGCCAAAGCGCACGCCAACAGGCGACGACGCATGTCAGCTAACATGCGTTGGGCATTTATCAACGTTAATGATTTTCCTTCAACCATCAAGTCCAACACAACACACCTCCTTTTAAACATTTTAGGTGCGACACAAAAACCAAGACGCGGGAATTTTAGCCACTTGATTTCAAAAGCAAAGAGCAAAATCAATAAATATGAAAAATTAATGCTTTTCACACAACCCTAACCCTGATCCTTGAGTTTGATTCAATCCATGACCCCCGACCGATCCCTCATCTCAAACCATTTTCCCTGCCATTACTAGCGTAAAACGAGCCATTGACAGACTTGAATAAGTCTAATATCATTATATCCGGATTGATGGATGCTTATGACACGATTAAACACACAACCCCTCCCATTGCTTGGCTGGATGGACAGCCTAGCTGATGCTACGCGCATTCGGTTATTGCGATTGTTAGAGCAAAATGAGTTAAATGTGATGGATCTCTGTGAGATCATGCAGTTGCCCCAATCCACAGTCAGTCGGCATCTCAAGATTCTGAGTTCACAAAACTGGTGCCACGCACAGCGGCAAGGGACCCACAATCTTTACCGCATGTTGCTTGATGAGCTCTCCCCCCCCATGCGTAAGCTCTGGCTCCTAGCCCGTGAGCAAACCGACGACTGGGCGGCCTTGCATCAGGACGAACTTCGCAGACAGTCTTGTTTAAAAGACAAACAAGCAGACACGCAAGCCTTCTTTGCATCTTCTGCAAACCAGTGGGATCAGCTTCGCCACGAATTTTATGGCAACGCCTTTGAGTCACTAGCGCAGCTCGCTTTGATCCCCTCACACTGGACCGTCGCGGACCTTGGATGTGGGACAGGACAAACCTGCCACGTACTGGCCAAACAAGTTCACCGCGTCATCGGCGTAGATGAATCAGCAGCCATGCTCAAAACGGCTCAGCAGCGTTTAGCGAACTATGACAATGTCCAACTCAAACGCGGCGACCTACACGCGATTCCCATTGACGATAACACCTGTGATGCGGCCCTGCTCACATTGGTCCTAACTTATCTCACCAAACCCTCTGATGTGCTTGCCCAGATTAAACGCATTCTCAAACCCGGCGGTCAGGCTGTCATCGTCGACATCTTGCTTCACGATCAAGAAGATTTCCGCCGCAAGATGGGTCAACAGAACATGGGCTATCAAACTTCACAAATCAAAAAAATGATGCAACTCGCAGGCTTCGTCGACATCAAAATTGCCGAACTGCCACCCGAAGCTGATGCCAAGGGGCCCGCATTATTTTTAGCCTCAGCAAAGCGTCAATCATAATTTAAACAAACCGTAAACCTTCAACTTTTTAAACCTGACAATAAGTCAACAAACACCCATAGGAGTCAACAATGACCACCGCAACCGCACTCGAATTCAAAGTCGCAGACATGGACAACCCCACTGAGTTTGCAAAGCTCAACGCATGGGGCCGTAAAGAACTGGAACTCGCCCAAATCGAAATGCCTGGCCTAATGGCCTGCCGTGAAGAGTTCGGCACATCCAAGCCCTTAGCTGGATTACGCGTCATGGGCTCACTGCACATGACCATTCAAACAGGCGTACTCATCGAAACACTCGTTGAACTAGGTGCAGACGTCCGCTGGTGTTCTTGCAATATTTTCTCCACGCAAGACCATGCAGCCGCTGCCATCGCAGTAGGCCCCAACGGTACTCCCGAAAATCCAGCAGGCATCCCCATCTTCGCTTGGAAAGGTGAATCCCTAGCTCAATACTGGTGGTGCACAGAAAAAGCACTCAACTACGGCAACGGTGTCGGCCCCCAACAAATCGTCGACGACGGTGGCGATGCAACCCTCCTGATCCACAAAGGTGTCGAATTCGAAAAGACCGGCATCGTCCCCGGCCCAGAAACCACAGACAACGTAGAATTCAAAGAAATTCTCAAGCTTCTAGCTAAAACCGTCGCCCAAGACGGCCAACGCTGGACCAAAATCGCAGCAGACTTCCGGGGCGTCTCCGAAGAAACCACCACCGGCGTGCATCGTCTCTACGATATGCAGAAAAAAGGCGAACTGCTCTTCACCGCAATCAACGTCAACGACTCAGTCACCAAAAGTAAATTCGACAACCTCTACGGCTGTCGCCACTCACTCATCGACGGTCTAAACCGTGCAACCGACGTGATGATGTCCGGCAAAGTCGCAGTCGTCTGCGGCTACGGCGATGTGGGCAAGGGCTGCTGCCAATCACTCAAAGGCCAAGGCGCCCGCGTGATCGTCAACGAAGTCGATCCCATCTGTGCCTTGCAAGCTGCAATGGAAGGCTACGAAGTGAAGCCCATCGAAGATGTCCTGGACTACGCAGACTTCTACGTCACCACCACCGGCAACTTCAACATCATCACCGCGGACCACATGTCCAAGATGAAAGACAAAGCCATCGTCGGCAACATCGGTCACTTCGATAACGAAATCGACATGGCAGGCCTCGAAAAAATCAAGGGCATCGAAAGAATCAACATCAAGCCCCAATACGACAGCTGGAAATTCCCTGATGGTCACGAAGTGCTCATCCTCGCTGAAGGCCGTCTGCTTAACCTAGGTTGCGCAACAGGACACCCTAGCTTTGTGATGTCCGCAAGCTTCACCAACCAGACCATCGCCCAGATCGACCTAGCTTACAACGGCACTGACAAGTCCCTCTCAGGCGTGACCTATGAAAAGGGCAAAGTCTACACCCTACCCAAGATTCTGGACGAAAAAGTTGCTCGCCTGCATCTGGACAAACTTGGGGTAAAACTCTCAAAGCTCACACAAGCCCAAGCGGACTACCTCAACGTCCCCGTCGAAGGCCCCTACAAGCCCGAACACTACCGCTATTAACCCCCGGAAGTTTCCCCTGTGAATAAGGGGAAACTATCGATATCCACAACTAAAGCCCGTGGGGTTTCAAACCCCGGGCTTGCCTTTGGAAGTCCAGCGGTGCGTTGCGTCGCAGCTAAATTTAATAACAAAATAGCTGCGAGTTAACAACTCGCTGATCGACAACCGATTGCTCACATACAAAAAACCGATGCACGCTCTAAGGTGTGCATCGGTTTTTTTATGTGTGTTTTTATATGCTCATTTTAAGAGTCGATATCGTTTGAAAAAATCCCAGATCACATCTTCCGCCTGAAAGTCTGTGGTAGTGGTGCCGAGTTTTTTGAGTCTGGGATTAGGACTACCGGGCCAACTGTGGCCGCCACCGGTGATGGTGATTAATTCCACGGGAGCTTTCAAACTCCTATAAACCGTGCGTGTGCTGGTCATGCCATCTTTGGCGGGATTCGGCAGACGGCCAATGACAGGCGTGGTCTTGCAACCATTGTGTTTCACCCAAGCGTCGATGGCGTATGGCACAGAGTTGAATTTAACTTTGACAATACTGCTCTTGCCAACTCCGCCGTTAAACGGGACATTTTGATCAGCTGTGCCATGGATGTGCAGGATAGGAACTTTGCGGGCATCCGGGGCGATGTCGGTTTCCAGCACACCAGAGACGGGCGCGATCGCCGTGATGCGGTCAGAGAGTTCACATGCAAGTCGATAGCTGATTTTCGCACCGTTGGACATACCTGTTGCATAGACACGTTTGGTATCGATAGAATATTTTTTGATCAAATCGTCGAGCAACGTATTAATGAAGCCCACATCATCACTGTTATTTCTCTGAGCATAACCGCAGCAGGTTTCGACATTCCATGTGAGCATTTTGGCAAAGTGTCCAGTGCCGTTGGGGTAGACGACGATGAAGCCCGCGGAGTCGGATTTTGCATTCCATCGGGTGTGATTCATAAAGTGTTTGCCGTTGCCACCACCCCCGTGAAAGGCCAACACAATCGGATAGGATTTTCGAGCATCATACTTAGCAGGCAAGTGAATGAGATACGATCGCATCAAATCCCCCACTTTGATCTGAACCGACCCTTCGGGAATTTTTGAGGGAGCTGCAATGACCAAGACTGTTAAGCCTGCGCAGAGACACAACGACAAAAACAGCATGTTTATTTTTTTCATGATGTGAGTTTAACGTATATGAATCGTATTTACTGCAAGGCACCAGCGACACGGTGGTGTCGCAACTATTAGGTAATCTCAAATCAGACGCTGCGGACGATGTCGATGATGCCCAGTGTTCCGAGCAGGATGCTGATGATGCCGTTGAGGGTGAAGAAGGCCATGTTGATTTTGCCGGTGTCCGGATCACGAACGAGCATATGTTCGATGACTAACAGCAAGATAACGATGGCAACACCAATCGAGAAAATCATATTTAGATGCGAGCTACTTTGCCAAAATAGATAGAGACAAGTCACACATAATAAATGGAGAATACGGCTAATCCACAGGGCTTTTTGCGTGCCGACGGTTGAGGGGATCGAGTGTATGCCGTGTTCGGCATCGGGTTCTTCATCTTGCAAGGCGTAGATCACATCAAAGCCAGCGACCCAGAAAAGTACCATCCCTGCCAGATACCAAAGATCGGGTTGATTCAGATATTCGGGTGCGATGGCAATGCCCGCTGCTAGCGGACTAATCGCTAGCGCCGAACCTAGAAAAATATGGCACAGCGCGGTAAACCGCTTCATAAAACTGTAAGCACTAAGCAAAATCAAAACCAACGGCGAAAGGAGCAATGGCCAATAATTGTCACGGAAAAAGTAAAACCCGCTCGTGCTTGCGATAAAGGCTACCGCACAAACAATCGTCACGGTAAGCACATATGTAAAACTCAGACGCCCGCTGGGAATAGCGCGTCCTTTAGTCCGCGGTTTATGTTGATCAATTTTGTGATCTGCCAGCCGGTTAATCGTCATCGCCAATGTGCGAGCGAGAAACATACACACAAGAATCAAAAGTAAAGACACCCCATCGTGATGCAGCAATTTGCCCTGACTCGCAGCGGCAAGATAAGCCGCGAGTATTGCAAAAGGTAGTGCAAAGACCGAGTGACTGAGCTTGATATCACAGGCAAGAGCCAACAATTTTGAGGGGCGTTTATCAGGCTGTGTCATTGGGATGGTTCACCCTTCCAACGCTGCCCCAGATCATGTTCAATATCTAACAAGTCCAGCAAGCGGGCGACGACAAAGTCCACAATATCGTCAATCGTTTTAGGCAATAAATAAAAGCCCGGATTCGCAGGCGCGATGATCGCACCGGCTTCGGTGGCTAGCTGCATGTTACGAATATCAATCAGTGACAAGGGCATTTCCCGGTGAAGCAAAATCAGTTTGCGACGTTCTTTGAGGATCACCTGAGCCGCACGGTGCAATAAATTTCCAGAGGACCCGGTCGCCACAGCAGACAATGAATTACCTGAGCAGGGGCAAATCACCATGCCTTGCGTCTGGAACGAGCCGCTGGCAATGGCGGCCCCCACATCACGGTACGGATAAAGGGTGATGCCGGACACCTCCTGATCACCTGCTAGTTTTTGCAAGTCAATCGACTCATATTCAAGTTCATCATGCAGCAGCCGTTGCCCCATCGGGGAGACCACCAGATGCACTTGCACGTTTGCTTTAAGCAGCGAGCGTACTAATTGCTGAGCATAAAGCGCGCCACTAGCACCACTGATTCCGACGATGATTCGTTTAGATTGAGCCATCGACATATTGTAGCGAATGATTTATTTTTAACCCCCCCCGGAAGTTTCAGAAAAGGCAATTCTGAAATGCGACCTCGGCCCCACAGAATCGTAAAGTTTTATCTGTGGGCTTGTATGGGATTAAAACCATCTCTGTTTTGATTTTTGGCTTGTGGGCGATTTAAAAAACTTTTTATATCCCACCCCACGCCCGCCAGCACAGGCAACCAGGTCATTGCCCATATCCAACTAGGCACTTGCCATTGATCTTGATGTCCTAAGACTTCGTAACTGATGACGATGGTCAGTGACAGAATCCATAATCCACGGGAGAAACATAGGGGAAATAGTGCCAGCGCCCAAAGTAGATACCAAGGATAGACGGTGCTTGAGCAGAGCAGTGATGCAAAAAAATACAGACAGCAGGTCTGCCACAGTGATGCGCCTTTGGCCATGCACGCAAGGAGGATGAACATCAGCAGGCCGCCTGCGATCCAACGTGCTGCGCGCGGATCACCGACGAGCAACTGGCTGATGCCATGGACCAGTGAATTAAATTGCCAGCCTTGGACAAAGGTCGAGGCAGTTTCCCAGAGTCCGCCAATTCCGCCGGGCATCAGGGTAA
>JAESSU010000467.1 GCA_016763955.1 Phycisphaeraceae bacterium
AAACAAGGTGATTGGAAATATGTTTATTACCATGGCATGCGCCCTCAGCTATTTAACACGGCAGATGATCCACTTGAAGAACATGATCTTTGCAATGACCCTGCGCAAGCAAAGCGTATCAAAGCGATGGAAGCTCGAACGCTTGATGGATGGAACCCCGAAGAACAACGTAAACGCAATCAAGTGATCAACGCACAGTTGGGGGTGATCGCTAGAGCAACACGCATCGCGCATCCGCCGGAGCCTGAAACGATTTGGCTTGATACGCCACCACAAAACTATATTGACCCGATTCGAAATACTTAATTTTAATATGATCATCAATAGAGAGTCCGCTACATGAGTAAGCCTAATATTATTTTGATTATGAGCGATCAGCACAACAAGCGTGCGATGAGTGGTGCAGGTCATCCGTATGTTAAAACACCCGCATTGGATCGCCTCGCTTCACGGGGTGTTTCGTTTCGACAGGCCTTTTGTGCCTATCCACTTTGTGGGCCATCAAGATCTGCGTTTATGACCAGTCAACATCCCTATGAAAATGGGGTCGTCACCAATCAAGGTGAGTTCCGAACAGACACGCCGACCTTTGCCCATCAGTTTCTTGCTAGTGGTTATGAAACAGTGATCTCTGGGCGGATGCACTTTGTGGGAATCGATCAACGACATGGTTTTGAAAAACGTCTTATCAGTGAGTTATCACCCACGGCATTTCATGCTACCCCCGGGAGATTGGACAAGCTTCTAGGTATGGGAGACCTTCATGGCACCGCAGGCATGTCAAAACAGGGCATCGACAACAGTGGCCCCGGTCGCACGGGCTATCTTAGCTATGACGAACATGTCACCCAGGCCACTGTGAAATTCCTTGAAGAACGTAAAACAAATCCATCGGATAAGCCTTACATGATGACCGTGGGTTACATCATGCCTCATTGTCCTTTTGTGGCTGAGTCAGATGATTTTTATCAATATTGGAATCAGTTGCCCACGCCTCAAACCAGCGAAGAGGGGCTTGGCGAGCAGCATCCTTTCCATGAAGAATTACGTCGTCAATGTGGTGTGAATCCTTTACCAGATGTCCAGACACAAAAGCGTGTCGCCTCTGCCTACTATGGCATGGTGAATCACTTGGATCGACAGATCGATACGCTGATGCAAGCTCTCGAAGCTAGTGGTGAAGCGGACAACACGATCATCGTCTACACCTCCGATCACGGTGAACAGCTCGGCGCACATGGGCTGTGGTGGAAGTCTACTTTTTATGAAGGCTCCATTGGTGTGCCGCTAATTATCTCTCGTCCTAATGACCCTAGAGCCGGTGAAGAAACGGTGGTCAATGTCAGCCTCATAGACATCGGCCCGACACTGCTGGACTTAGCGGGATTGGACCCTTTGCCCGGTGTCAGTGGACAGAGCTTTAGCTGTGTGCTTGATGGCAAGGAATCCGATTGGCGTGATGAAGCTTTTGCCGAGTTATCTAATCCACTAGGAGGCCCAAAGGCATCAGCCCCGGGACTTCCCCAACGTATGTTCAAACAGGGTGATTGGAAATATGTTTATTATCATGGCATGCGTCCTCAGCTATTTAATACAGCTGATGACCCGAACGAAGAACATGATCTATGGAATGATCCTGCTCAAGCGGATCGTCTCAAAGCAATGCAAGATCGAGCCTTGGAAAATTGGAACCCGGAAAAAGAACGCCAGCGTCATCAGATCGTTAACCAACGATGGGCCGTGATCGCGAAAGCAACATGCATTGCACCACCGCCCGAGCCCGAGCCTGTTTGGTTTGATGGGCCGCTAGAAAATCATATCGATCCGATTCAATAAGTTTGATACGACAGCGAAAGAAAGATAACCGTATGAGTAAGCCTAATATTGTTTTGATTATGAGTGACCAGCATCACAAACGTGCGATGGGCTCTGCTGGCCATCCTTATGTTAAAACGCCTGCGATGGATCGTCTTGCTTCACGGGGTGTTTCGTTTCGACAGACATTTTGCAACTATCCACTTTGTGGCCCCTCTCGCGCTGCGTTTATGACTTCTCAACATCCCTATGAAAATGGGGTTGTCACCAATACATCTGAAATTCGCACGGACACGCCAACCTTTGCCCATCAGTTCCTTGCTTGTGGTTATGAAACCGTGCTGTCTGGGCGCATGCACTTTGTGGGAATTGATCAACGTCATGGTTTTGAAAAACGCCTTGTCGGCGATGTCCCTGAATCTGCACATATCTCCGCAGGCTGGAAACTCGCCAACGTTTTAGGTGAGCTTCAAGGCACCGCAGGTATGTCAAAACAGGGTGTTGAAAAAAGTGGCCCTGGCCGCAGTGGTTACCTTAGCTATGATGAACATGTCACTCAAGCGACGGTGAAATTTTTGGAAGAACGCAAAAATAATCCATCGGATAAGCCCTACATGATGACCGTGGGTTATGTGATGCCCCATTGCCCGTTTGTATCTGAGTCTGAAGATTTTTATCAATATTGGGATCAGTTGCCCACGCCCGAAACTAGCGAAGAATCGCTTGGCGAGCAACATCCGTTTTTTGAAAAAGTACGTCATCACTGGGGCGTGAAACCTTTACCAGATGCTCAGACACAAAAACGCACGGCTGCTGCTTACTATGGCATGGTGAATTACCTAGACCGACAAGTTAATGCAGTCCTAGAAGCCATCGAAGCCATTGGCGAAGCAGATAACACGATCATCGTCTATACCTCCGATCACGGTGAACAGCTTGGCGAGCACGGGCTGTGGTGGAAGTCTTCTTTTTATGAAGGTTCTATTGGCGTTCCGCTAATTATCTCTCGCCCTAATGACCCTAGAGCCGGTGAGGAAACTCAAGCAAATGTCAGTCTTATGGACATCGGGCCGACGCTGTTGGACTTAGCGGGTTTGGATCCTTTGCCGGGTGTCAGTGGACAGAGTTTTGCCTGTGTCCTTGATGGCAAAGAGTCTGACTGGTGTGATGAAGTTTTCGCAGAACAATCCGATTCGCTAGCGGGGCCGAATATGTCAAAGCAGGGCTTGCCTCAACGTATGTTCAAACAAGGTGATTGGAAATATGTTTATTACCATGGCATGCGTCCTCAGC
>JAESSU010000468.1 GCA_016763955.1 Phycisphaeraceae bacterium
GATTCAGATGAGTCTGGATGCGGGCTCAGCGATCAAGCTCATCGTGGTGGCACCTGTTCTAGCGGGTTTGGGCATTCTCTGCTCAATCTTCTCGATCTTCTGTGTCCGTGCTAAAGAAAACGCAACCTTTGCTCAGCTGCTTAAATCCTTGCACCTTGGTGTGTGGATCAGTTCTGGATTGATTGTCATCGGTTCATATTTCGTCCTGCAACAGCTCGTTGGCGATGTCGCAGGCATCAGTGCAGCAGGCATCTGGGGTGCAATCCTTTCAGGCTTACTCGGTGGCCTAGTCATCGCATGGGGTACTGAACGCTACACTTCCTATGAACACAAACCGACGCAACGCATTGCTGCGCAAGCAAAAATGGGCCCTGCGACCGTCATCATCTCCGGCATTGCTGAAGGCATGATCTCGACTTGGATTCCACTGCTTACCGTGGTGGTTGCCATCATGTGTGCGTTTACCTTTGCAGGCGGTAATGACAACTTCCTAATGGGTGTCTTTGGCGTAGGCATCGCTGCTGTAGGCATGCTCTCCACACTGGGCATCACGCTTGCAACGGACGCTTATGGCCCGATTGCAGACAACGCTGGCGGTAATGCTGAAATGACGCATCAACCCGCATATGTCCGTGAACGCACTGACATGCTTGACTCACTGGGCAATACCACCGCTGCTACAGGTAAAGGTTTTGCCATCGGCTCTGCTGCCTTGACTGCTTTGGCATTGCTCGCAGCTTATGTCACCACGGTGCAATCACAAATGGCAAGCATTTTTGCCGTTGACCCAACTGCTTATCAAGGCTTTAATCCTAGCGCTGCCACGATTAAACAATTGATGACCTATTTAGACGTTACCTTGATGAACCCGAAGGTGATGTGCGGCTTGTTCATTGGCGTGATGTTGGTGATGGTCTTCTGTGCCATGACCATGAATGCGGTAGGGCGTGCAGCGTTTGCGATGATCGACGAATGTCGTCGTCAGTTCGCAATCATGAAAGCTGGCTTTAAGAAAAATGGCATGAGCGATGAAGACGTTGCTGATCCCATGAAGTGGCCTATGGAAATCGAAGTCGATGGCAAGATGTATCCTGACTATGCTAACTGCGTGGCCATCTCCACCAGTGGCGCACTTAAGGAAATGGTTGTCCCATCCTTGCTCGCTGTGGCCATGCCCATCGTTGTAGGACTGATCCTCGGCGTCCCCGGCGTCATGGGCTTACTCGCTGGCACACTCGTTTGTGGTTTTGGCATGGCAATCTTCATGGCTAACGCAGGCGGTGCTTGGGACAATGCCAAGAAGTGGATTGAAACCGGCGAAATGGGTGGCAAGGGTTCTGATGCTCACAAAGCAGGCGTGGTCGGCGACACCGTCGGTGACCCCTTCAAAGATACCTCTGGCCCATCCCTAAACATTCTGATCAAACTCGTGAGCGTCGTTTCCGTCGTCTTCGCAGGTGTGATCGTGAAGTTCAATCCAATCGTCGCAAGCTGGATTGGATTAGGTAACTGATAAATTATTTAGCCTTTTAACAGGTTGAATCAATAATCAAAAAAAGGACGGCTGCTTTGGCAGTCGTCCTTTTTTCATGCGCAGAATTGTGATTGGAGCATTGCTATTTCAACCTTAACGTTTACGCGCAGACAAGTATGTCTGCGGCTATTGACTCCAAACAATAGCCGCGAGCTTACAGCTCGCTGGTCACGACGTTAAGATTGAACTTATGATGCTCTAAGTTTATAATCGTGCTGTCACATCTACTTCTGGGAGGAAACCAATGCCAATATCTGTAAAATCACAGAATCGATCGATACTTGATATGCCAGCAAACGATGCAGAAACTTTTCTCCTCAAAGAGAAAAGTTATTGCACAATCGATCTTCCGTCATATTTTTCTTTTGAAAAATTTTTGAGTGATATTTCGAAATTCTTGAAAAATGAAAGATTGTCTGATTATATTAAAAAACTTGGCGAATTCAGTGGAGTTAATCATAAAATTCAATGCAATAAAGATGGACGATATGGCTGGAGGTCTTTAGAATTGTGTCATCCTGTGTTATATGTTGACTTGGTCAACTTGATAACTGGACATGAAAATTGGCCAGCCATTCTGGAATCTTTTTCGAGATTTCAAAACAACAACAAAATCCAATGCCTAAGCATGCCTGTCGAATCATTAAGTGAAACAAAAGACAAGGCCGAACAAATATTGCATTGGTGGTCAGGCATTGAACAGAAATCCATAGAATTAGCCCTCAGCTATGACCATGTTATTCACACTGATATTACCGATTGCTACGGCTCAATTTACACCCATTCTATTGCATGGTCTTTGCACGGCAAACAAAATGCAAAAAATGCTCCAAAAGACCAGGCTCTGATTGGCAATGCTATTGACAGACGCTTACAGCAGATGCAACACCAGCAGACCAATGGCATGCCACAAGGTTCTGTCCTAATGGATTTTATTGCCGAAATAGTTTTGGGATACGCTGATACATTATTGACTGAAAAAATCAAAAAACAGAATCTTGAAAATTACAAAATTTTAAGGTATCGAGACGATTACAGAATTTTCGTTAACGATTCAAGGTCAGGTGAAGTTATTCTCAAGTACTTAACTGAGGCACTATTTGAATTAGGTTTAAAACTGAACCCTTCGAAAACGATAACTAGCTCAGATGTAATTCAATCCTCTGTTAAAAATGAAAAGCTGCATTGGATCACCCGCAAGCAATCTAATAGCAACTTGCAGAAACATCTTTTAATTATTCATGATCATTCATCCCAACATCCCAATGCAGGAAGCCTTATTAGGGCACTTGAAGGTTTTAGTAAGAGACTTAAAGAAATACCGAACCATTACGAAATTTTACCTCTTGTCAGTATTGTTGTAGACATTGCATATCACAGCCCTAAAACATATCCGGTCAGCATGGTCATAATCAGTAAGTTACTCGAAAAAATTCCAAAGTGCGATCATCTCCCTTTGCTTGAAGAAATCAAGAAGAAATTTTCTTTGATACCAAATGTTGGATTTTTGGAAATATGGTTACAAAGATTAACGCTGCCACGCACATCCGACATTACATTTGATGAACCGCTATGTAAGCTTGCGTCAAATAAAAAAGTGACAATTTGGAACAATGATTGGATCATATCCAAAGATCTCAGAACAATACTGGACACCCCCATTGTTAGTCGTAAAAAAATCAGTCATCTAACCTTAATTGTCGCCCTTAAAGAAATCCAATTATTCAATGACTATGAATGATTTTATTTAAACCTGCTGAAGATGCCTAGAGACTTTTAAAACCCACCTTGGCTAACATGACATGTTTGGCTGGTTATGCTCGTCTACTAAGGCTACAAATCAATCCACCAGTGCACGGAGTTTTGTGACGCGGTCTTGGGTGGTGGGGTGGGTGCGGAAGAGGCCACTAAGGGTTTTGCCGATCATGGGGCTGTTGATGAACGTGTGGCTTTGTGTTGGGCTGCCGCCTTGCATGGGGATTTGCTGGCTGACAGATTCAAGTTTTTGAGGAACGGATAAGGTGTCAGACACCTTTAATTCTAGGGAACGAATAAGGTGTCTAACATGCTCTGTAGAAATGCTTAGTCACTAGGACATTTTCCGGTTGATAAAGCCACTGTAGCCGTAGCTTTTTTTGATCTTAAGAAGCATGTTGTACATTGCAGAATAAGAGGTGGTCCCCAAATCTTGGACAGTCGGTTAAGGTGGACTGATCCTAGCTTTGAAAGGAACATCCCATGGCAAAACGACGTCAATTTTCAACCGATTTGAAGGCAAAGGTTGCA
>JAESSU010000045.1 GCA_016763955.1 Phycisphaeraceae bacterium
GCTGGACGATTTCGACACCCGGCATTTTGCGTGCGGGTGATTACATCAACGTAAACGATGAACTTAAGATGGTGGTCGAAGACGTTGATTCTGACTCCTCCGGTTTTGCAAGGTTATCAATACAACCGCGCCTTCGATTTCCCCCGCCGGATCTAACGGCAATAGTTACAAATAACACCACCGGAGTCTTTCGTCTTACCTCCAATGTAGTTGGTTGGGACGAAAGCGTTACTAAAACCTACAGCATTTCGTTTTCAGCAAGAGAAGCGTTATGAGCCGTAACATTACTCAAGCGGCAAAAGATGCGGTGGATTCGAACCACGTTTCGGCAGCCTTGGCCGTAAGTTTCGTCTTTGATTCTGGAGAACTCAACCTATGGACAGGTATTGGAGAGCTTCAAGTTGACGGTAAAACGTTTGTTGGAAACGGGGCGTTCACTGCAAGTTCAGACATAAAAGAATCTACGGAAGTAGTTGCAAATGGCGTGACGTTTTCACTTTCGGGTATAGATCCCGCCATTATTTCAATAGCTCTGCAAGAGGAATATCAAGGAAGACCTGTTCAAGCGTGGTTTGTGCTGTTTGACAGTGCTGGAAACGTAATTCAAAACCCGATTGATATCTTCGCTGGCCTGATGAATACGATGGCGATAAACGAAGGCGAAGAAACCTCCGCGATTTCAGTCGCCGTCGAGAATCGTCTTATCGCCTTGGATCGGGCGAAAGAGCGAAGGTATACTCCCGAAGATCAGAACATAGAGTTTCCAGGCGATAAAGGTTTTGACTATGTGGCCGGCCTTCAGAACGCCGAAGTCGTTTGGATTGGGCCGTTGACATGATAAAAAGACGCGAGGATTGGCCCACTCGGTTGGTGAACTTTATAGCCAAAGCTCAACGTCTATCGTTTTCGTGGGGAGAAAAAAACGGCGGTCATGACTGCGGGCTTTTTGCCGCAAATGCTATCGAGGAAATGACAGGAAGAGACCCGGCCTCTTGGTTTCGAGGGCGTTACAGCACGAAAATAGGAGCTTACCGTGCCCTCAAAAAGTTTTCGGGCGGGGGTATAGAAGAGGCCGCATGTAGAATTTCAGACGAAAACAACTTCCCTGAGATACCCGTTCTAACTGCACAGCGTGGCGACTTGGTATTACTTTGTACAAGAGAAGGTCATGCACTTGGTATCTGTGTTGGCGCACATATCGCGTGTGCGCGGCCCGGTTTCGGTCTGACTTACATTTCTCTAAGCCATGCTGAAAGAGCTTGGAGGGTTCCTTAATGCCTCCCGTCACGGCCATTATCACCGCTACTGTTGCGATTGTACAAAATCCAGCCGTTGCAAACTTTCTTATAAATCTTGCAATTGCGGTCGCGCTTGGTATGGCTCAACGAGCACTTACTGAATCACCATCCCTTAAGCAAGCGAGCCTGAATCGGGCGACGATGATTCGTCAACCTGTCACAATTCGCCGGGTTATTTATGGACAAGCCCGTGTGTCCGGCCCGATTGTATTCATGCACGAACAAACGAGAACCGTGGCCCAACCGGGAACCGTGGATAGTTTGTTTCTCCGAGATCTGTATTTGATTGTGCCTCTTGCTGATCACGAAGTGGAGGAAATAGGAGAAATATATTTCAACGAACGACTTGTACAGGTAGATCCAGATGGTGAGGTACGAGCTGGATTTTTTGGCCCCTCAAAATTTGTCGAGCCCCCGCCGTTTTTTGCTCCGCAGCTTATTCCAGTGGTAAAAATTTTCAAACATCTAGGAAGTGACGATCAAGCTGCCGACCCGCACTTCATTTCGCAGATAGGTAGTAAATGGACGGAAAATCATCGACTTCGCGGTGTCGCCTATCTGGCGGTCGTTCTTACCTATAATTCAAACACTTTCCCGACGGGCATTCCGAACATAACCGCTGTTGTAAAAGGGAAGAAAGTTTTTGATCCGCGTACTAGCCAGGTGAATTATTCGAATAATACAGCTCTATGTTCACTTGATTATCTTCAAAACCAAAGGTACGGATTGAGGGCGACCGATGCCGAGATAGATTCAAGTTCGTTCATTGCGGCCGCAAATGTATGTGACGAGCAAGTCGCCCTTCAAGCTGGAGGAACAGAGAACCGCTACGAATCAAACGGAACTTTTGATACGAGCGAAGCACCAAAGGACATCTTGAGTGACATCGCTTTTTCGATGGCGGGAACCATTACTAACAGCGGAGGACGATGGAGTGCCAAGCCCGGTGCTTTTTTTCCGGCTGACCTAGAACTTACAGAAAGGCACGCACGAGACAGTATCAATGTCGTTACCAAGACCACTCGCCGCGACAATTTCAACGGCGTGAAAGGGCTTTATGTTTCGTCTCTGAACGATTGGCAACCCTCCGATTTTCCTCCAGTGTCCTCAGATTTTTATTTGCAACAGGATGGTGGAGAGCGAAGTTGGGCAGACATTGAACTCAAGTTCACCACTTCACCGTCGATGTCTCAACGGATTGCCAAGATTTTCTTGGAACGAGCACGGCAGCAAATCCGCTGTGAATTTCCAGCGAATCTTTCCGCCATGAGGCTAAAAGCCAGCGATAACGTCGAGCTTTCGATTAGTCGGTTTGGGTGGGATAAGAAACTTTTCGAAGTCGCACAGTGGGAACTGGTGCAGGCGGATTCTTCAGGGGATGACACACCGGGAATCGGGGTAGACCTCGCCCTAGTTGAGATCGCGCCCGAGGTCTTTAATTGGAACTCAGGAGAAGAGACTACCGTTGATTTTGCACCAAATACGAATCTACCGAATCCGTTTAACCCGGTCGCAGTGCCGACAGGGATTTCGTTAGTCGCTGGTACTACCGAACTTCTTACTTTGGGCGACGGTTCAGTTCTGAATCGATTGAAAGTTTCATGGAGTCTTCACCCCGACACAAGCGTAATTATGAACGGTCAAATCGAAGTTCAATGGAAGAAAACAAGTGAAAGTAATTACGGAAATTCACTTCCTCTTTCTGGCAGCAGCACAGTTGTGTTTCTCTCTCCGGTGGAAGACGGAACAGAATATGACGTTAGAATCCGAGCTATCAATTCAATAGGGGTTACGAGTGATTTTGTTGAGGTCACAAACTTTCTTATCGAGGGTAAGCAAGACCCGCCGCCCGATGTACCAAATCTTTCATCGAATGGGACGATTCTTACGTGGACTTACCCAAACCCACCTTCGGATCTTGCTGGATTTCTTGTTCGAAATAAGCCCGGTAACAATTCTTTTTGGGGTGACGCGCAACCTTCTCATGGCGGAATTATAACGACAACTCAATTTGATATTTCGTCCGTGGTTTCGGGCTTGCGAACGTTCCTTGTAAAAGCCGTGGACACTTCTGGAATTGAATCTCTCGAGCCCGCTATTCTAGTTAAAGATATTGGCGACCCGTTGACGGCAAACATCGTCGAGGAAATTGACCTTAAAGACCTCGGCTTTCCGGGCATTATCACGAACGGAACGATTGATGGTAACGGCGATCTTTTGGCAGATGAGAACGCTCTTTTCATGTACACAGGAGATGACGGCACTCTAATTTATAGTGGTATCGAATCGTCTCCGTTCTACGGTACGCGCTTGATGTACACGGGCAGCGACTCGAACCCGTTCTATACCGACGATGCCGTCCTTTTCTACGACAGTACGGTTAAGCAAATGGTGTATGTGACGACGTTTTCTCCCAGCGCGAATCAAGCAGGCGCAACATTGTTTCTCACTATCACAGCCGAAGCAGCAAACTTCATAATTGAATACCGAACCGATGCGAGCGCGTCGTTCTACAGCGGAAATGATACCGCGCCAATGTATTCGGGAGATCAGGACGAACCTTTTTATACTGTTGCCGTATTCATACCTTGGCCCGGTTCAATAACCCTAGCTGAACAAAATTACGATATTCGCGTAACTACGTCGCCATTGGGCAGTGTGTCCAAGATAACGGCCATGAAGTTGATTATTGATGCGGTAGATATTACAGAAATCCTAAACAATATTTCACTTTCTGCCGCTGGGACTCGGCTCCCCATTACTAAGACCTATAGCACGATAAAGACCGTTCTTTTTACTCTTCAAGATGATGGTGGAGCAGCGGTAAATGTTCGTCTTCTGGACAAGTTGGCAACCGGCCCACTTGCTCAGGCTATCGATGCGTCAGGAAATGGAACAACGGCAAGCGTTGACGCAACAGTTCAGGGGTTTTGAGATGACTCTGATACCCAACGCTGGTTTGCTCGGCGGAAACCCAACCGAAGGACAGTTTAAACTTCTAATCGAACAGTTAAGGAATTTTACGTCCGAAATGATCGGTGGAAGTGAAGAAGTCACGCTAACGATTGCCAGCGGTTCAATAACGCCCGTAACAGCTTTGCTTGCGGTTGATACCGAAGCCGGTGCGTCAAGTGACGACCTCGATAATCTACTCCAGCCAGCCACACAACACGACGGTAAGGTTGTGACTCTTCATTCTGTGGACGCAGCGCGAATCGTAACTGTCAGACATGCGCGAGGCGGCGCGGGGCAGATGCTTCTATCGGATAACAGGGATTTCGTTCTCGACAACACTAGCAAGCGTCTTGTTCTTCAACGCAACGGGCTTAATTGGGTCGAGGCAGGGCGTTTTGCAATGAATGAATTTCTACGCGAAACGATTCTCAAAACTTCGGACTATACCGTAACCAGCGACGATAACGGTAAAGGCGTTTTAGTTGATGCGACTTCCGGCGTGGTTAACATCACGCTCCCGTCTCCATCTTCTGTCGGAGACGGATTTCGTTTGGTGCTCAAGAAAATCGATTCCTCTGCAAACGCAGTGAATGTTGTCGGCTCCATAGACGGAGGAAACCCAAAAATATTGGCCGCCCTATTCGAATCTATCGTTGTTTTTACTGACGGTGTGTCTTGGCACATCGTAGGGGAAACCGGAGTTGGTACGTGAAAACAAGGAAACGAAATGCTGGTAGGTAGACAGCGATTTACAAGCAGCGGGAATTTCACAGTCCCTGCTGGCGTCGATGCTGTTTGGGTTTCCATGTGTGGAGGAGGTGGAGGTGGCGGTGGCTCCGATGGTATTGTTCCGAGGATTTCAGGAGGTGGTGGCGGAGGCGCGGGAGAATGTCATTTTCGCACAGTAATTCTAGTAACCCCTCTCGAAGTGATTTCAGTCACGATTGGAAACGGTGGGCTTGGTGGGCCAAGTGGAACTATAGGGACTTTCGGTGGAACCACAAGTTTTGGAACTTACCTCTCTGCTATAGGCGGATTCTTCGGTCGTTCTGGCGAAACGATAGACAACGGGGGAGCCGCTGGAGGTTTCGGCGGATCGAGTGGGCAAGGCGGATACTCGGTAACCGTTTCGAATGGACCACTGGCCGGTGAAATCCTGGGGATAGGCGGGTTTGGTGGTGCAGGTTTGTTTGGAAGTTCCCCTTTGAACCGTGATGTCAGTGCGAATCAAGCGCTTGTGGGAGCGGGTTTTGGAACGGGAGGACATGGTGGCGCTCAAATTGATCCGGGCGGATTGGTGGGTGGTGGTCTGAGTAGTGACGGAACTCCCGGTATGTGTTTTTTGGAATGGGGGATTGCGTGAAGAAAATAACTAACAAAGGAGTAAAAAAATGACACTGATTTCCGACGCTGGAGTATTGGGAGGTAACCCAACCGAGGGACAGTTTAAGGTACAAGTTGAACGCTTACGAGATTTTACTTCGGAACTTCTCGGTGGTAACGCCGAGGTGACATTGCCTATTTCTGCCGGTTCCATAACGCCGGTCACATCTTCTATAGCGGTTGATACCGAAGGCGGTGCAACAACCGACGACTTGGACAATCTTCTCCAACCCGCTACCCAGAATGACGGCAAGGTGGTCTTTATCCGCTCCGTGGATGCTGCGCGGATAGTAAGCGTTCGACATGCGCGGGGTGGAGCGGGTCAAATTATTCTGGCAGACAACCGCGATCTGTTTTTAGACAGCCCCAATCACCGCCTTATCCTTTACAGACTCGGCACCTCTTGGATTGAGATGGGACGTTTTGTGCAAAAAGGTTTTTTGCGCGACTCCGTTTTAAAAACGGCAGATTACACAATAACGACTCAAGATGACGGCAAGGCAATTTTTGTCGATGCCACCGCCGGCGTGGTAACTATAACGCTTCCTGTACCTTCGTCTTTGGCAAATGAATTCCGCATCATCGTCAAAAAAATTGACTCATCCACTAACGCCGTAAATGTTGTCGGAACCATCGACGGCGCGAATCCCAGAACATTGGCTACTCAGTTCGAGTCGGTAGGAGTAGTCACAGAAAATGTGTCCTGGCACGTATTTTCTGAAGTAGGTGTTATTCCGTCTGGGGGTGGAGGTGGAGGAGGAGGCGGCGGAGGTAGTATTGACGGCCCGATTGGGCGCGTGCTCTTTACAAATAGTGGAATCTTTACGGTTCCAGCCGGTGTCAACATCGTATGGGTTTCACTGGTCGGTGGTGGATCGGGAGGGGGTGGGACCGATGGATTTGTTCCAAGAATTGCAAATGGAGGAGGTGGGGGTAGTGGAGACGTTCACTATCGCGTGCCTGTGTCAGTAACGCCCGGTGAGGCAGTCAATATCACAATTGGCGGTGGTGGGCTTGGTGGAACGTCAGGCGGTGGTTCAGGAGCGGGAGGAGTATCGTCTTTTGGAACTCATCTATCTGCCAATGGCGGTGGAACCGCACAACCCGGTCAAACTCTCGTTTCCGGTGGCTTGGCTGGGGGTCCGGGCGGATCATCCGGTCAAGGTGGTTATGCAGTGACGATTCCGACCGGGCCACTTACCGGGCAAAACATTGGAATCGGCGGCTGGGGAGGAGCAAATATTCTTGGTTCGACTTCTTTCAAAACAGCTATGGACGGCATGAACGGGTCTGACGGTGTTGGTTTTGGTTCAGGGGGGCACTCATCAGGAGCAAATGGAAACGGGGGCCAAGGCGCACCCGGAATGGCCTTTATTGAATGGGGGTTAGCATAATGAAAAAGTGGGCTCAGATAGTTAATGGAATGGCACATTGGATTTTTACCAGCGATGCGCCGGAAGCAAAGTACCCGGATGGTGTTCCAGCGTTTGCCCCGAACATTGTTTTAGTCGAGATCACAAATCGAAATCCTATGCCGCAGGAAGGATGGATTTATGATGAAGCGAACGAAGTCTTTTCAGAACCGGCCCCACCTCCTGTAACGTGGTTTGCGATTAGGGCAAAACGGGATTTTCTTTTATCAAAAACCGACTTTTCTCAGCTTCCTGATAACCAGCTTACGCCTGCGAAAGTGTCAGAGTGGGAAGTCTACCGACAGGCATTGCGCGATCTTCCGCAGACTTTCCCCGACGTTGAAACAATTATTTGGCCGGAGGAACCAGAAAAATGAGTACAAACACAAAGGACCGCATCAGGCTAGTCGGCTCTCTAATAATCGGTTTGATTCTCGGTAGTGTTGGTCGTTACTATGATGCTCATGCAAGAGAAAGAAATGAATCAGTACAAGTCGCTATCGCCTATGAAGCACGCTTAACAGCCATCGAAACCACGCTCCCCATGATGGCCGAGCGCGTCAACGAAATATCGGTGCGGCTTCAAAAAGTGCATGACATGCTCGCTAGGATGGAAACAAGAAAAGAGAGGTAAGGCCGTAATTGAGCGGTTTTTGGGCATACTATCATACTGGCTCCCTCCTCGTTCGGTCCGTAGAACGTACCTATAAGCTTCGGAATTCATCGGATTTCCAATAAAAATGAGGCTTTCTTTCCCTTGAGATTTTCATTAGGTCTGCATCATGTAGATGGAAGCATATTTCTATAAGGAGGCAACCAATGGCGAAGAAAGTGCGGAAAAAACGCAGTGGGAAAGGTTCAACAGTGAAATTATCCGATGAACTTGTACTTGCGGGGGATAGGCCAGGGGAACGAGCGAGTTGCGAAGGGGGCGTAATAATTTACTTAGATGAATCAGACAAGGAGGCGTTAGTTGAACTCTTTGCGGCGCGGCTTAATAAGATGACCAAGAGAAAAAATATAGATGTAGCTCTATGGGAAGTGGATACCGACATGGTGAAAAAC
>JAESSU010000469.1 GCA_016763955.1 Phycisphaeraceae bacterium
ACGCTACGAAAGACTGGCTAGAAACTACCAATCCATGCTCCATTTAGTCGCAACCGTCATCTGGCTAGCATGATTGAGAACGCTGCCTAAAGTACAGGATTCTTTTTGGTGCTTTGTGTCTTATCAAAATAATATTCAACATCATGTGCATTGGACCATAAGCCATAGTCCACACTTGAAGCCTTGCCAACTGCTTCAAGGTTATAAACGCCCTGAAAACGAGGTGGAATATCGCTTATTTCACGTTGACTTGGCAAAACAATTGGAGCATATAAAGTAGAAGAATCACGAGACACCTCAGCGGGAACAAAAAGTGAGACATCTCGGCAAAGTTGCCCCATTGGGTCAGGCGTAAAAGTCCATCGCTGCTTTATGTTTTTTTTAGCGTAATCTAGATACGCAGCATTCATCTTTATCTGGAAAGAATCGAAAGGAGTTATTTCCCAGTATTCATTTTTCCATGGGATGCGTATCAAGGCCAAATGTTTATTTTTTGTACGTTTTGCCAGTGCTTTAACTTTGACATTCGGTTTATTTCCAACTCCGCCAGTCCTCACTTTGCCCTCGAGTGAGGCTGCAACCTGGATTTGTATACCTCGCAAGGGCGTGTGTCCATACTTCCCGGGCTTGGTGTTGTGCAGCCCAATGGAAAAATAAAGCTCAAAACAATCATTTTTATAAATCGCAGGATTCTCTGACACAGGCGTTTTATCAATCGCATCAAAGAATATATAAAGAGCCTCTTTGTCACAGGCCATTTTTATTAACGGAGCATTTTCTTGGCTGTCGTTTTCAAGCTTTAAGCTCTTTGGAGCAACGTTACTCCAAAAGGTATTGCTTAATTCAAAAGGAACTTTTTCAAAGTATTTAATTTGTGGCAAAGAAGACCTGGCGTTTTTATTTCTGCCCGAAACATTGACCAGTATTTGGGATACAAGCCCTTTTGACGCAGCCGTTGCAGCATCTATTTTTTCAAGGTCATAAAGATTCATTCGCTTCAATAAAACCGTTCCCGTTGCTTTCCATGATGCGATCCCAATTCGTATAATCGATGTTTTTTCTGGGATTTCATAATGAATTTCCGCATTTTGAAAGTCATCGGTATTATTTTTCAACGCAATGGATTTTCCTGAAATCCTCTTCATACTTTTGTCATAAAAACGGTTTGAAGCGCAAATTGAGACTTTGGGTTATTGTTTTTTACTTTATAGTTCAATGCGACATATTGGTTTTTTGAAAAATTTTCCTGATAGGGGATCCGATTGTAAAAAAAAGCCCATTTCCCCGTTGGATAATTGATTTCTCGATATTTTTCAGACACGTTGTAGGGTTTTATTTCCACGCCTGCAGTAGATCGCCATACTTTTTTTAATTTACTAAAATCAGTGGAAACAATCGTTTTGCTGGCAATTTCTATATTTTTACGGCCACCAATTTTATGCTCCGCGGCGGGCAACGTGGTGATAAGGATTAACACAAAAAACTGGCTCAAAACTAATCTCATTATCGTATCATCCTTAAATTGGGGAAACTATGCCTGAAAAATCGGTCTCATTTAAATGAGCCCCAAGCCGCTTACTCAGTCCTTGTAAATAAGGACTGATGCCTGTGATAACATTATCGCGACCCACATCTAGTTGAAACTGCGTCCGTTTCAAACTTCACCTAAAATCACAAGACGCATTGCCAACAAGAGAAAAAATGGTTTTCGCCATTGATATGACAGTCAATGCAGACACCATTCACATACTGTGGATGCCCTATTTCAAAGCCTCAAATTCAAGGCAAATGGGGAATGTAAACGGTTTATATGCTAATAATACCCCGTTTAGATGAGATATCAAGCACAATTCTAAAAATCATTCACAGTTCGTGATTTCAGGAGCTGTCTCCTTGGTTTGCCTTCATCGATGGATCAGATGGTTTTGAAATTTGACTTTAAGTTAACAATGCGAAATCCCAACCGCCCCAAGATGACAGGGCTTTGAGATCATGCGTCTAAGACAGAAAGCACTCCCCCGATTTCGATAAACCATCACAGAAATTGATCGCGGATTCACAAATTTAATACAATAAATGACAATAATGAAGTCCAACGAGGAACCGTGTATATTCCATTTTGTGGACGCTTACATTTTAATTTATTTTGCCTCAACAAATCATGCTGGAGTACTTTATGTCTAATGACCATGCTCGTTTTATCAGCCCCTCCCTACAGCTAGGCGGCATCCGCACTGGCACACTTGATTCACCGCAACCACTAGGTGGGCAAGCTTGCAAAGTCGCTTTCGTGGACACTGGCGCGGGCTTGCGATTCACGGTGGCATTAGACCGAGGCAGTGACATCGTCGACGCAACGTACAACGACTGCTCCTTGACCCATTTAGGTCCCAACGGGCTAATGCCCCCTTCAAATGCACATCAATTAGACTTGCAATGGTTACGCGGTTGGGCTTGTGGCTTGGTCACCACGTGTGGCCCGCTGAACATCGGAGTCGCCCAGAAAGATGATCCCTTAGCTGATGGACTACATGGCAGATTCAGTAACACGCCCGCAGCTGTCTTGGCGATCACCAATCCTTGCCTTTCAAAAAATCAAACGCAGATGTCGATCACCACGCGCATTAATGACACACGAATGTTCGACCCGTGCATCGAAGTTCAACGAACGATCCGTTGCGAATTAGGGAACAACGACATCACCATTGAAGATGTCGCGACCAACACTGGCAACACCACATGCCCACATCACTGGCTATACCACTGCAATATGGGCTACCCCCTACTTGCTCCCGGATCACGCCTCATCATGGGAGGAAGCGTGACCCAAACTTGGGGCACACTGGAAAATACCACTGACCTTAATGATGTCAAAAAAATCCCCGACATTCTGCCCGAACATGTAGGCGATGGCTCAGGAGGTATCATCATCAAGCCCAACGCCCAAGACGGCATCGCCCATGTCGGACTCATCAATGAACTGCGCGGCCTAGCTATGCGCATCAGCTTCCCACAGCAAACGCTCCCCAACCTAGCTATCTGGCAACACTTTGGCCCTAACGCATATGTGTGTGGAATCGAACCCTTCGCGGGCTCGCTAATGCTTGATGATGCACAGCAACTCGAACCGGGTGAAAGCCGCAGCTATCACGTCCAGCTATCAGTCCTAAATACCCCCCAAGCAATTGCCCAACTCGCTCAATACGATGCCCCGTTGGTCTAATCAGGTAAACAAGTAACAATTAACAAATCCACCCTGCTCTGTATAAAAACTTTGTGACGAGCTATAAATCATCTCAAGACAGGCTCAAATACCATTTTTTATCCTTTTATCTAATTCACCCATCTTGCTACCTAGACTAACCTTGTGACAAATGCACCTATGTTATTTATGTGTCTTGACAAAAAAAACGGAGCATTTGCTTGAACGCTTAAGCATGCTGGCTATAATCAGCTTAAACGCTTAAGCAAAGTTCGGGCATGACAAGATTTAAGCCCACCAGGAGAACGATACTAGTGACCACCTTAAATGACATTGCAAAACATGTTGGTGTTACCACCACCACTGTCTCATGGGTGTTAAACAATCGCCAAAAGGAAAAACGCATTTCCCCAAGCACCTGCCAGCGGGTTCGCCAGGCTGCTCAAGACCTTGACTATCGCCCGTCATTTTCCGCTCAATCTTTAGCCAAAGGAAAAACGTCGTCCTTTGGTCTTGTCTGTGGTGGACTGGCCTATCCCTTTTTTGCTGAGATGATCGATTTTGCGATGCATGAAACTAGGCAGCGTAACCATCACCTGCTGCTGGCTGCAACGGGCTGGAAACTTGAGGCTGAACTTGAAGCTTTTGAAATGCTCCTCACTCGGGGTGTGGATGGCATCATGATGTATTCCAATGCGGTGACGCCCCAAACGGATCAATATCGCTATATCCACCGTCAACAGTTTCCCACCGTTATTCTTGGACAAAAAAGTGGCGACCTGCCTCTGATTCAAACAGATTTTATGCCTGGCATGATGCAGGCAGTCGAACATTTGAAAAAACGAGGTTGTCGCAGTGTCGGCTACGTCGGTCACTGGCCAGCGAGTCGCGAAAAATTCCCATGCTTCGAACAAGCCTGTCAATACCATGGCATGCAAGCCAGTAAATGGCCTTGCCAAACTCCCCATGAATCAGTCTTGGCTACCAGCCGAGAGTTTGCGCATCATCGCAATCGTCCTGATGCTGCAATCATCATCGCTGATAACTCAGCGATTGTTTTCATGCAGGGATTATTTCAGGAAGGATTACGGGTCCCCGATGATGTCGCTGTCATTGGATCAGATGATATTTCGATAGGCCAATATATAAACCCACCGCTAACCACCATCGCCCGCAGCAGTGAAATGATTGTGACCCAAGCACTGGACTGGTTAGTCGAGATGACCCAACAGAAAAAATTATTACTCGGTGCTGAACTTTGCGTCCCAACACGACTCGTCGTACGTCAAAGTGCATAACGTCCATACTTTCAAAAAAACTAAACAGTATCCGATCAAAATTTAATACCACTGTAAAACAAACTCTTTAAGGAAATGTAACATGTTAAAGAACGCCATTCACAGTCGGAAAAAACACAACGCTTTTACGCTCATCGAACTTTTAGTGGTGATTTCGATCATCAGTATTCTGATTTCCATTTTGCTTCCTGCGCTTGCCAAGGCGAGGGAGTCGGCTAATTCTGTCAGGTGTTTGGCAAACCTCAAGCAACTTGGCGCCTCCATTCATGCTTATGCGGCAGATTACAAGGACACCGTGCCTCCGGCCCTTGATGGCTTTGCAAGTCCGTTCAGTGCATGGCCCCACAGCTGGTTTATAAAGCTAGGCCCTTATGTAAACCACTCACGGGATATCTATACCTGTCCCACGGCATTAGCGAGACAGGAAGTCCTCTCACCTGGCCAATCTCCTCTGAGCGGAACCTATTGGGCAAAGAGTCAAAACGCATGGTTTCAAAATCTCAGCTACCGATACAATCTAACTTTTGGCTGGTATGGCCCGAAGAACAACAACGCCCACTATCCGCTAAGCCAGAAAAATCGGCCACGCAAATATCCTTTTTTACAAAGCCTGCCCTAGTCGTTGCAGTGGCTGATGCAAACCCGCTGAGTCCCAATGCCAGTCCAACCGTAGCATTCCCATCTTTTAGCAATAACACAAGTACACACATTGCATTGGATCGTCACGGCAACAATGGCGAAAACTATCTGTTTATGGATGGTCATGCCTTTCGTAACCATGCGACAAACATGGAAAAAGCACAATTCCGTTTGACCACTTCACCCCTTACCGGAATCGAATTCTATATCGATTAAGTTGGGCTCACTCAAAGAAAGTAAATGCCTTTTTATTCATCTCGAAAGATTCAATCACATGCACCCTATTTTATCTCGTCTTTATCATATCTGCCTGATCCTTAGCATACTTTGCACTGTGGCATTAGGAGGCGAACCTTTAAATCCTGCTGCCGGGGGTCCGGTGATTACCACCATCCTCGGATGCGGCCTCAAGAAAGCATACTTTAACCCTTCGGATCAACAGATTCACAATGCCGCCAAAGAATTCGCCGAAGCTGGCTTTACCATGTCATGGGCTGCGTCGCCCAAAACATGGGGCAAAGGCAAGGACCTGCTCCAAGACGATGACTATTTCGCTCACATGCATAAGGTGGGAGCCATTCTCCGCCAATACGGTATCGGCGTGGCGTTAGGATTTCATTGGCACCGCATCCTGCCCACACCACTAGAAGAAAATCTTGAACTTTATGGTGAAATACTAGAGCCCAAAAATGGCAGCTTCGAGCGAAAAAACTGGAACTTTGGCTCTGAAATTGCATTGCAAGCATTTGCCCAACGAAGCGAAACACTGTTCGAAAAAACAGGGCCATTTGAGATGTTCTATTGCGACGAAGTGACCTTAGCAAAGGCTGGCCCAAAGGTGGCAATCCAACGCAGCAGCGGTTACTGGACCAGTCCAACTTACAGCGTGCAGGCACTTGAGTCCTTCCGCATTTATCTAGCATCTAAAGCTTTCCCACAAGCACAAAAAGCACGCTTCCCAGTCACCACAATTGCCCAAGAACCGTCGGCACAAGCCAACCAAGGACTCCCAGCCATTGCGATTAACGACACCAACCGTGACCGCCTGATGGAAGACAATGATTGGCCCAACAGTCCGCTGTGGCAACACTGGTATACATGGCGATGCCAGTTATTTTCACGCTGGCTTGATACGGTCACCACGCTTGCTTACGAAGCCAATAAGACCAACCCAAACTGGATGGGATGTTATTACGAGACACCCGTACAGTGGATGGTTCCGGAGTTAGGACAAGACCTTCAACAGATCGTTAACTTGCCTCATGTAGACTATGTCGTAGCAGGTTATACCTCGGGCGAACGATATCACAAAGTCAAAAAAGCTGCCGACGCGGCGGGCAAAAAATGGGGCTTGCAAGTCGAAGTTTCCCGCTACGGCAAAGAAGAAGGCATGCCTGTTAAATACATTGAAGATACATTTAAAAACGCAATGAATGACGGAGCTTCCTTAATCACCTGTTATGCTGGATTGAGCTTTCGTACTGATCGACAAAACGCATCCGAAAAAGATCGCAAAAATGGCTGGTACTACATGCCCGACCAAGTCAAAGCGTGGAAATCGTGCATCCAATGGCTCAAAAAAACGCGTGGGATAAAAGCCCCCTCTTTCTCTCCTCAAACACCTCAGCCTAAAGCCCAACAAGTTCAATAAACAATTTGCCGTATCCAAAACCAACACGATGTATGCCTCGACTGTGACTCGCCAAAACGTTCAAACCAACAGGAGCAAAAATATGCAACATCATTCCCCGCAACCCAATCATCGCCGACAAGCTTTTACGCTCATCGAGCTTTTAGTGGTCATCTCAATTATCGCTCTGCTCATTGCCATTTTGTTGCCAGCCTTGGGTCAAGCACGAGCCAGTGCGCGAAAAATTCTGTGCGGTGCGAATCTCAAACAGGTGGGTCTCGTCCAATTTCTTTATATCGACGATTACAAAAACTGGGTCGTGGCTCCCTACCGAAATGAAACCAGCGTATCGCCAATACAGATGCCCTGGTTCCGACAGCTGTGGTATTCATGCTATCTAAAAGCACCCAATGGCAACAAATCACCTTACAGCGGATACAACGTCAAAACCGCATCCCTTCTCAAATGCCCCGATGCACTGATTGGTGAGCCCAACACTGCAACAGCTTACTGGAAGTACAACAGTTCGTATGCAGCCAATAGTCGATGGAATAAAGCCGGGTTTACGTGGAATTTCCCCGGAACCTATAACTATCAAGAGTTAAGCAAGCCCAGCAATCTCATGGCATATATCGACCACAACATTGTCGATGATGTCTTATCGACCGCCAATATTGTCATGACAAACCCAGGCAAACAAGTGGGCTACCGCCATCTGGATCGCGCCAACTGGGTTGCATGGGATGGCCATGTCGAAACGGTAGCCATCGAGGAAATGCCTTACAACCAAGCTTGGCAACAAAGACATGTGTGGAAACGATAACCCGACCGTACATCAAACCTCATTGATACGTTAATCTGGCAAGTCAAGCCTCCAAAATAAAAGGCCTTCGCAAAATGCACAAGACATTGTATTACGTCATCTATAGCTGTCTGACTCTGAGCCTATTTAGCACGATGTTGCTCGGGGCAACCATTGACTCTCCCCAAAAGCCTCTCGCCAAATCCGGCGCTGGCACAGAATATGATGGCATCATCTTAAAAACAAAACCGCTTGAAAAAGCCGACGATCCAAAAGTTTCTTTAACGGTTCATGAAGACCAGATCATTCAACCGGTGCCACAATCCTTGTTTGGTTTCAATCACAATTGGCTTTGGTCTAATCGTTGGGTCATGGAAGATTCGGATGCTCAAAACCCGGTGATTTCACCCGATTTTCTCAAAACGCTTGCGGGACTGCCTATGCCGTTGAATCGGATGTCCGGGTCGATGTCTCAAACCTATCATTGGAAAATGGCGATGGGC
>JAESSU010000046.1 GCA_016763955.1 Phycisphaeraceae bacterium
CAGGCCCATTATCTTTAACAGACAACATGACCGTCTTATTCCCTTCGCCGGGCTTTGTTATCAAATCAATCACAGCAGGAATCTGAGCACTGTCACCAAAACACTCAATAGCATTAAGGGCCAAATTGAAAACCATCTGTTCTAGTTGAATTCTATCACCGACAATAAGAGGCAAATCCTCGGTCAAATTCATCTGAAGATCAATTTGATGCTCTTTAAACAGCGGGCCCAGCAAGGCAACCGTCTCCAATACCGCATAGTTAAAATTCATCGTCGATAAACGCAGTGCAGGCTGACTGACAAAACGACGCAAACGACGAATAAGCTCAGAAGCCCTGTAATTCTCTTCACTGGCACAGGACATGAGACGCAATAGTTCTTTGCGATTAAAATCCTCATCCTGGAGCATCTTAATACAGCTTTGAATGTAATTCACCGAAGCAGAAAGAGGATGGTTAATCTGATGAGCCAAACCAAGTCCAAGGTGATTCGATAAGTCCAGCCGCTGTTGATGACCCAGTAGTTGCAGCAATATCTCATGGTTTTCACACACGCCATTTTGACAGACCGCCCCCTTACCGTCCCCCTGCTGCCCATCCTCTATGTGACGAATACCCGGAAACTGCCCCAAAGCAACAAACGCATCTTTCAAGGCATCGATTGTTTTAGATTGATTCACAGGTCCACCCTCCGGTTAAAGGACTGGCAACTTTGATTCACTGTCGATTCAGACATCTTATTCATTGACATCCTCATCACGATCTATAAGCACATGTGCCGCAGCATCCAGATGCATCTGACGAACACGCCTAGCCAAAGCAATGGGTTTAATCACCTTCACTTGATTTGCATAGCCGCAAATCCACCAAGCAATCTCTGTAAGCCCTGCCACTTCAAACGTGACACGGCAACAACCCTTGTCTAAAAAGCGATTTTTCTGTGTCTTATGCCAGCGAACTTCTGCCACGTTCACTGCAACCATCACTGAAAATTCTAATTCCACCTTGTATGTTTTACCTTCATTGATTAGCTGCCATGCATTACCAAGATGTTTATTCAAATCAAACGATGACTTCTTGAACTGCTGCTCAAGCATTTGAAAACTTTGAATGCGAGCCAGTTTTAAAATGCGAACTTCTTTATGCTCGTGGATATAACCAAACAGATACCAACCCCGTGTTGCAAAGTGCAAATGGTATGGGTCAACTTCAAATGAGGTGGTTTCCGTGCTCGTAGGATGCTTATAAATAATATGAATCGCTTTGCGTTGATCAATGCATCTTTGGATGGAAAGGAACAATTGGTCTTCATTGTCGCTGATGGAAATTTTTTCCGGCGCAATGCTGATCGCTTCGACCATATCACTGCAGTCAGCTCGAATCGGCTCAGGCACCGAAGCCACCAATTTCCAAATCGCTGAAAGTGCCGAACCGACCATCGCACGACCACGTTGAGGCAAATAACTCTTGGCAACCATCAGCAGAGCCAACGTCTCTTGCATACTGAGATTAATCGGTTGTAAAAAACAGTTATCTACAATCCGATATCCCTTTTTTGGACTATAAACATAGGGAATCCCAACCTCATCTAACATTTTCAAATCTCGAAACAACGTGCTGCGACTGACATTCAATGCAGCCATCAAATCGTAGACAGTTTTAAACTCACCGCCACTTTGTAGAAGCGTAATCAATTGCAACAACCTTTGAATTCGCTGTAATCCCATATTGTTCTTATTTTATAAGCCAAATTGCGACCCAAACAGTCTCACAGTCTGACACTACCTCAATATTTTTTTTGAACTCACGCCCTATTTATTCTCTGAATAACGCATCGCAAAACGTTAATCAAAACAAATGACGATCATAATTGAGTTATCTTGGATTGATGTTTGATTCATACAGACTCGTAACAAATCAATTTGGCTCATCCCCTTATAAGCTCTGTTAATGCCCCATTCATCTTGTACTGCAAAATAGCGTTTTTGCTCTTGTTTTTCGTTCAAACCTCAAGGCTGATTACACGACACACAACTGCAATCCAATATTGAAGGAATGCTTTATCAGTCAAGTACTTAGGATGCACCAAAAAGGATCAAACGTCAAGCATAATTTAGGGTTTTGAACAGGGTATTTTGTCAAAAGAAAAATAACACATCTAAAACACAACCCAATAACGTCACTGCAACCACGATCATTTTTACAGTGATATTACAATTGCCCCATAATTTACGGGGTTAATCAAGATATTTTAAAAAACTGTTTATTGCACGAAGCAAGTGTGACCCAGAAATGGCATCCCCTTTCAAAAGGGGATTAGAGCGTTATTATTTCAACTGTAGCGTCTATGCGCAGACAATTCTGTCTGTTGTTATCAAAAATCACAATCAATCGTTGCGCGTTTATTCCCATGAGCCGCTTACGCCACTAGGATTGAGCAGCCCCTAGGTTTACTCACCAAAGCCACTGCGTTGGAGCAAGCCCATAAACTGGTCGGTGAACACAAAGTTATGTTCGGGAAAATCTAAACCTGAACGGTTTTGGTCAATGTGACTAAACAGCAGCTCGATGTCCGCGAGCTTGCTAGCTGATTGCGGGCCTAGGTGTGAATCGTAGACCTCGACGACCCCTGATATCATGGCACCTGCGTCATCGATCCGTTCCATTTGCGCACTAAAACGCAGCGTTTGCCCTGGTTGGGCGGCGGCATAAAAATAGGCTTTACTGATCTTGGCCAAAATGACCTTCTCGGCAAATCCCCGCGCATGTCCAACCATGATGCCCGCAGTCTGAGCCATGCCTTCAACGATCTATGGATTCGGTAGCACAGGCGCAGCAGGCCGCGTCTGTGTTGCAGGAAAATGATCGTGCAACACCTCTTCGGCGAGTGAAACGTTCTTCACTGACACAATACGGGTCGCTTTTTCAAGCTCAACGATCCGATCAATCCACATCCAACGCATGAGGTAACTTTCACAGAGTCTAGGGCATGAAGGTGATAATCATTTCGAACTTTGAATTTCGAGTTTGCTTCAAGCAAAACATGATCACCAAGCCAGCGAATCGCTAATGCCCATTTAAAATTCAGGAGTTCAAACGTCATTCATCAATTAGTTCAACTTGCCTTCGATGAATTTGACGATGGTATCCACGGTGAAGATATTCGAAAATTCTTCTACATCGCGGCTGGCATCAAATTCTGACAAATCAGCATGGGGCATGCGTTTTTTGAGTTCATCCATACCTGCATCGGTGACTTTGCCATCTTGGACATAGTTTTCATCTTCTAACACGTTAGAGGGGAAGATTTCACCTTGGTCGATCTTAATGCTAAAAGCTTTTTCAAGACGAAAGACGATATCCAAAAAGTCAATTGACTCAGCACCTAAGTCCTCAGTAAGGGTGGCTTGGGATGTGACTTCTTCGTCATCCACTGCAAGTGCGTCAACTAAAACTTCTTGAACTTTGCTGAAAATTTCTTCGTTGGCCATGTCGGTCTCCGTTCCTTTACGGACAAGTGCTTTGCCGTATGTGTAATCGTCTTTGTTTGAATTTAAATTTTATCTATACACGTTTTGCATTAACCTAACGCAGCTAATGCAAATTTCCCTTGGACAGCAACATTGCCATCTACTTTGCCAATTCCGACCATTTGCCACTTGCCGTCTTTTTTACCTTTACAGGTGACTTCAACGATCAGTGTCTGGCCGGGCTTGACCATATTTCCATAACGAATATTGCGAGCTTCGGCCATGATCATAGGGGTATCCCCTGTGTTCATAGACTTGGCTAGTAAAATCCGACCTGCCTGAACCAATGTCTCAAGCATCATCACGCCCGGCAAAACCGGGAACGTCGGGAAGTGATCCGCCAGATACTCTTCAGCACTGGTGACATTCTTCGCAGCAACGATGCGAGTGGCATCGAGCTCAATCACTTTGTCAATCAATTCGAATTTCAAGCCAACCCTTCCTACAATACCTCTCCCGGGAAGTTTTTCCGAAAGTTTCCCTTGGGGAGTTACTTTACGATGGGGTAATTGTCACCCCGTCCAGCGAATAGAATCAAAAATTTTAGTCTTAACCGGCAGGTAACGCAAACATTGAGCCCCACCTTAAGGGCAATCAGGAATTCGATCCCATGACCCTCCAAGAACAACTTGCCCAACTTCGTGACACATTTACCAAACAGTATGGATGCCAGCCCACTCATGGAGCCTTCGCACCTGGCCGTGTAAACCTCATTGGCGAGCATACAGACTATAACGATGGCTTCGTCTGCCCCATCGCCATTGAACGCCAAACCATGATTCTGGCCAAACCCAACGCCACCAACACCATCAACGTTTACTCCATTGGCATGGAAGATCACCCCACAAGCTTCCAAATCTCAGAAAACTTGTCTCAAGGCGAACCCCAATGGGGCAACTATGTCAAAGGTGTGATCTATGGTTGTCTTAAACAAGGGATCAATCCGGGAGGCTTTGATGCGTACATCAGCTCCACCGTCCCGCTAGGGTCTGGCCTATCAAGTAGTGCTGCACTAGAAGTTGCTGTTGCGACATTGGCTGCGGACATGGCAGGTCAGCAACTAGATGTCACCGACAAAGCACTGCTCTGCCAAAAAGCCGAACACGACTTCGCTAACATGCCTTGCGGCATCATGGATCAGTACATCTCCGCAGGAGCTATTAAGGGTTGTGCAATGCTCTTAGATTGCCAAACCAATACCCCAAAACATGTAAAACTTGCTGACCCATCCGTATCCGTACTAATCATCAACTCCAACGTCAAACACCAACTTAGTGGCAGTGAGTACCCCCAACGCCGTGAGCAATGCGAAACAGCCGCCAAACACCTTGGCGTTAAATCACTGCGTCATGCAACGCTCCAACAACTCCAAGCAGCTAAGGACAACATGGAATCAGTTGTCTACAAACGAGCCTTACACGTCATCGGCGAAATCAAGCGAACCGCCCAAGCCGCCAAGCTCATGGAACAAAATGCTTGGGAACAAGTGGGCAAACACATGTATGACTCACACCAAACCCTCAGCCGCGATTTTGAAGTCTCCACCAATGAACTGGACTTACTTGTCGAGCTGGCAAAAGAAATGGGCCTAAGCGGCGGTGTCTTTGGCTCACGCATGACCGGCGGCGGCTTTGGCGGTTGCACCGTCAGCTTAGTGAAGTCCGACAAAGCTCAGCAAATTAGCGACCACATCTGCAAGGCCTATCAGCGGCAAACCGCGATTAAACCTACCGCTTTCGTCACCCGCCCTGCACAAGGTGCTCACACGTTGAGTCTTTGATCTACCCACGCCCTTTTGATGGACGGATATTAGGATTTAACACAAAGGCACAAAGCTCACGAAGGTCACAAAGAAAAGGCATCATTGAAGAACAGAACACACAATGTATTGGTCGAATTTTATAGGATTAAAAAATGATCTTAACCTTCGCGTCCTTTGTGTCCTTCGTGCCTTTGTGTTAAAAATAAAACCTCACTAAAACACCCAATACAATAATCAAAATTATGCCCCAACTCATCGCCTATCTTAATGGTTCCTATCTCCCCTTATCGCAAGCTAAAGTCAGCGTGCTTGATCGCGGTTTTCTATTTGGTGAGGGCGTGTATGAAGTGGTGTATCACCACGCAGGCAAACCCATTGCCATGCAAGACCATGAGCTTCGTCTTAAACGCTCCTTAGATGAACTGGGGATCGCGCAGCCAACCGAAAGCCTTAGCGACATCTCGCAAAAACTCATTACAGACCAAGGCATGGACAACGCCAAAATTTATTGGCATATCACACGCGGGGTCGATACCACCCGTCAACATATTCCAGAGAAAAATCTCAAGCCCACCGTGCTGGTGATCGCTTGGCCGGAACCGGATCATGCCATCGCTCAAGGCCCTGAAACAATCAAAGCCCTACTCACCCCCGACATCCGTTGGCAACGATGTGACATCAAATCCACCATGCTCGCTCCCAACTGCATCGCCAAAATCCGCGCACAACAACTCGGTTTTCAAGAAGCCATTTTCCACCGCGATCAAATCGTCACCGAAGGAACCTCCACCTGCCTATTTATCATTAAAGAGGGCATTCTCCAAACCCATCCACAAGACCATTGGATCTTGCCCAGCATCACCCGCAAGCAAATCATTCAAATCGCGCGAGAACATCAAATCCCTGTGATTGAAAAACCCTTCACCATCGACCAAATGCTCGGGGCAGACGAAGTACTCATCGGCTCGACCACCACCATCATCGCAACGGTCACACAAATCGATGATCACCTAATTGGTGATGGAAAATCAGGCACGTTTGCCAAGCAATTCTTCAAATGGTTTTTTGAGCAAGCTTGAGTTGAATCCCAACGAAATATTTCAATGTTCAACTTAACGCATCACAAAGCGTTTTGTCTACATGTTTATATGCATAGCCGCGTCGTTACACGACGCTGGGAAAACG